>CABQBF010000103.1 GCA_902462325.1 uncultured Peptococcaceae bacterium | reverse complement strand
TTTGTATTTTTATTGATGCTTATTCGTTTCTATTTCATACCTTCTTTACAGAACCTAAATTGCATTATTTTCGCAGCAAAATTTGAGTTTTGTGAATGGAATCTAAAAATTTAGTCTTAAATTTCAATATCCGTAATCTTTTTAGACCAAAAAAAGCCCACCGCAATAATCGCCAGCACAATAGTCGCAGTAACGCGCCCGGCTATGGTAGTAAAAATTACATCCATAAAGCCTCCTGTGGCCTCTGTCAGCACAAATACCATAACAATGGGAATTATGGTCAATACCTTCTGCTCCATCTTTTTGCCGGACAGCAATGTATCCATTTCCAGCTTCACATCAATTTTTTCTGTGATGATGTTGGAGGTCTGCCGAATAATATCCACTAAGTTACCACCAGTCCGCTTGGAGATTTCAAAAATGTTGGCGAAGTTGCTGATATCTTCTATGCCGCTGCGCTGACCGAAATCAGCAAATATTTCTTCGATATTCTGATTGACATGCAGCTTGGACACCATCAGTTCCAATTCCTGCACAATGTCCACGCCATCTTCTCCATATTGCTGCTGCATGTCCCGCAAGGTACTCTCTACGGCATTTTCAATGGAACTGCCCGATGATACTGCCGATGATAAGCTGTACAGCATATCCTTAAACTGCAGCATCAGCTGCCGTTTGCGGCGAGCAACCAGGATGCCGTTCATATACTTTGGAAAAAGTAGTCCCAATGGCATCACAATGGCTGTAATGATGAGTGAGCGATAAAAAATATATCCAATCAGACCAACTCCCAGGGCGCCCAACAAACTATACAGCAACCATTCTTGCTTAGTCATATAATAATAATCGTACCAAACCGGTTCCCCTGGCCGATATTTGCGGGGTTCCTTCTGTTTTTTATTTTTTGCTTTTTTCTCCTTGTCCTTTCCTTTTTGTTTCCCTAACACCATTTTTCACCTGCAATTCCACTCATGATAAATTTATGATCGTTGACCATTTTGTTTTCTGTGCGCTGTAGTTGTCCAACAATTTTTCCATGAACCAACGCTTCTTCCCGTTCAAAACGAAATAACTCATTCAACTGATATTCCCCATTTTGATAATTCAACACTTCGGTAATATACAACGTCTTTCGGCTTTTATCACTCAAACGGCCTAAATGCACGATCAAATCTAAGGCCGAAGCAATCTGCTGCCGAATTGCTTCGATAGGGAAATTGGAACCGGTCAACACCATGGTTTCCAAACGGGACAGCATATCAATTGGAGAATTGGCATGACCGGTGGACAAAGAACCGTCATGACCGGTATTCATAGCCTGCAGCATATCTAACGCTTCAGCGCCGCGAACTTCCCCTACGACAATGCGTTCCGGACGCATACGCAATGACGATTTGATCAAATCGCGAATCGTAATGGCGCCTTTCCCTTCTGTATTGGCATTACGAGTTTCCAGCCGCACCAGATTCTCGACATTTTGAATCTGCAGTTCCGCTGAATCCTCTATGGTGATAATGCGTTCATCTTTGGGAATAAAATTCGATAACGCATTTAGAAACGTTGTTTTACCGGAGCCTGTCCCACCGCTGACAAATATATTATATTTGGCCTTCACACAGGCTTCCAAGAATTCTGCAGCTTCTTCCGTAATCGCGCCCCAACTAATTAAATCCGCAAAGCTGATTACTTTTTCCGGAAACTTACGGATCGTTACAATGGGGCCATTCAGTGCAATGGGATCCAACACGATATTAATGCGGGATCCGTCTTCCAGCCGCGCGTCACAGATGGGTGAGGCTGCATTAACCTCCCTGTTTACTCTGGATACGATCCGCTGTACCACATCTTCCAGTTCGGTTTTACTTTGAAACGTTTCTTCTGCCCGATATAATCTGCCAGCCCGTTCAATAAAAATATCTTTGGGACCATTGATCATGATTTCCGTAATGCCTTTATCCTCCAGCAAAGGCTGCAGTACGCCCAACTTCTTGATACTATTGTAAATTTGATTGATAAAATCATATTGTTCATTGATAGTCAGATATTGCTGGGGCACCACTTCATTTTTGACCATCCGCTGAATAAATGCTTTCATTTCTTCATCGGTCATATTGCGATTTCGCTCGACTTCTTTGGTTACACGGCCAATTAACTCTTGCAGTCTTTCAGTTTCCATTTCCATTAGAAAATCCGCTCCTTTAATGCTAGACAGCAGCGTTTAAAATTTCCATTGTCATAAAATGTGTGAAATAAATCATTGCCAAACTGCACATAAGGAAATTGCAGACCTGCCTGCTCTGGCGGAATCTCCTGCAGTACCTTTGATAGAACAAATTCTGTTTTAGGCAACAACCCCAATTTAACAATATAAGGATCTATCTGAAATTGCTGTTGTTTTTTTCGTCCAATCATATCGTCTGTATAAATAGAAATAACCTTCTCACTCATATGTAATAGCTTTCTATTTAAGTCGTCCATCTTTCGGTTCAAGTCCAATAAAATGAAATCAAATTCATGTAGCGCTTGCATTTGCTCCACAAGAAATACGATATCATCTTCTGTCAGTTCCTCAATATCGCCAATGGTTTCAAAAGGCGGCAAAACATAAATTCCTTGCTGATTACGCACAATCGCCTGATAAAAACTCTCTTTTTGAATGCGTTTTTCCTTGCTGCCAAACATCAATTGTGCCATTTCAACCGGATGCTCTACAGAATAAAGCATCTGGTAGATATTTACATAATCTAAAGAACAGTACAGCACCTTATATTCCTGCGCCAAATTTGCAGCCAATTGATACGCAATGGTAGATTGTCCGCTGCCGCCTTGTATGGAAAAAAAGGATATGATTTTTCCTGCTTTGTCGACATCATGGGCAGTATAGATAACGCCTTGCTCTAAACAAATCTTTTTTAAGTCGCGTACAATGTCTTCTCCCTGCTGATAGATATTCAAACGATAACGGCCATTTTCTGAGGTTAGTTCTGTATGATTGCTGCATACAATTTTTATCACTTCATATGGCAGGTCCTTATTGTAAAAATATTCATCTGCTAAAATGGCTTTGATTGTATCATTATTTTTTGCTATGTATTCATAGGCTTTTTCTTGGTCACTATAAATAATAATTTGTATTTCCTTTTGTGTACGCGAAATAAAATCAGATACTTGCGTCAAAAAGTAAAAGTCCTTACTAAAAAACACCAAAGTCATTTGCATAATCATTCTCCTATCCTCTGTCAAGCCTTGGTAATGCCTCTTTTTTTACCATAAATTCAGCCATATCATTCTGAACCACAGTACCTTCCGCTTATATTATAAAACTTCAATTCGTGTATTGTCAACTCATATCGTGTATTACTCATTTTTATTCTGCTTGCTTCTGTACAATGAATGTCGAGGTGACTAAAATGAAATTTGGAGATGTTTTACGAGAGTTACTAGAGGAACGGGATATTACACAAAAGCAGCTGGCGAAAGATTTAAATATTGCCCCTTCCACACTCGGAAATTATATTCGCAATATCAGAGAACCTGATTTTGAAATTTTGAAAACCTTCGCCAGTTATTTTGAAGTTTCGATTGATTATCTTTTAAACTATAATCCTAAATGTAAAAATGCTCTAACGCATGAAGAACAAACTGTGCTACATATTTTTCAAGCCTTAACAACCGAACAGAAAGAAATTTTTACAGAACAGGGCAAGGTGTTCATAAAACAAAATCAAAAAAATAAGAAAAAGTCTAATACTTCTCTATAACGGTAAAAGCGCATGCTCTTCTTACTGTTATGCAATCAGAAGAGCGCAATCTATTAAAATGTTACATGTTCTTTTCATGATGCAATTTTTCGGACACGATAATGCTTAGCTGCAGCGTTTTGGAAAATAAACTCCAATACAAAAAAGACGGACAAAAAGCAGTTGCTTTCGTCCGTCTTTCTCCTCTTATATAATATTTCCATAATCCAGATTGTTTGTTCAGATACACGTTCTTTAAAAAGCATATCCCTGCTATGATCCCCAATCTTCCCGCTTGTATTGCAGAAAGGCTTTCTTCACCTGCTCTTTTTTGCGGCGGGACAAGGGCAACTTGATTTGCTGCTCGCCCTGTTTTGTTGCCAATAGAAGCTGATCGGCTTCTAACAACCGCAGATAATTCAGATTAATCAAATAGCTTTTATGGGAGCGAATAAATCCCCGTTTGATTAATAAATCCTCCATCTCCGATATTTTTCCTGCCACTTCAAAGCTACGGCCATAAATGGTATGTATCTGCAGCTTGCGCAAATAGCTTTCCACATACAAAAGTTCCTTGGCCATCAACAATAACAATTCTTCCTGGCCTTTTTCATTGCGAATACGAAAGGGTATGCGGCATTCCTCGTTAAAATATTTTCGGCGGCACAGTTGAAACACCCGCTTAAATTGCTGCACATCAATGGGCTTTACCAAATATTGCATAGCTTGCACATCGAAGGCCTCAAACACAAAATCAATATGCGCTGTGACAAACACTAGCATCACATCTTGATTTTGTCGGCGAATTTGTACTGCTGTTTCCATACCGGAAAGCCCTTCGCCCATTTCAATATCCATAAAAATTAAATCAAATGGCTGTTTTTCCTGCATTTGCTGCAACAACGCTTCTCCGCTGGAAAATATCTGCACATCAAATTGTCCCGGTTCCTGTTCTTCCTGCGCTACAAGCAGCGCTAGCTGCTCACAGCATAAAGAATTGTCATCACAAATTGCAATCCGCACACCGTCACCTGCTCACTTTTTTGTTCTGTAGAATATTATACTACAAAACAACTGCAAGTAGAAACTATTTTTACAGATTATTCTGGTAAATTCCCTAAAAAATTTAGAAATTTTATTCCAACTTCTGAAATTCTCGCTGCAGCCGGCTGATAATCTTTTTTTCTAACCGCGAGATATAAGATTGGGAAATGCCCAGTAAATCGGCAACCTCTTTCTGTGTTCGTTCTTCCCGCCCACGCAGGCCAAAACGCAGTTCCACAATGGTTTGCTCCCGTTTGGACAGTTTGGACATAGCGGTTTGCAGCAGCGAATAATCAATATCTTTTTCAATATGTTGATAAATGGTATCTTCATCGGTGCCCATCACGTCAGAAAGCAGCAGCTCATTACCATCATAATCAATTTTCAAAGGCTCATCCAAACTGACTTCATAGCGCATTTTGCTGGTGCGGCGCAGTTGCATTAAGATTTCATTTTCAATGCAGCGGGAGGCGTAAGTGGCCAGCTTGATTTTTTTATGACAATCAAAGGTGTTCACCGCTTTAATCAGACCAATGGTACCGATGGAAATTAAATCCTCCACGGGAATCCCGGTATTTTCAAATTTACGGGCAATATAAACCACCAGCCGCAAATTGTGCTCAATCAGCTCCGTTCGAGCAGCATCACCATCCTGGTCCAGACGGAGCAACAGCGCTTGTTCCTCTTCCGGCGTCAGCGGCGGCGGCAAGGTTTCACTGCTGCCAATGTAGTACACCTCCTCCTGCAAATGCAACTTTTTCATCATCCATACCAGCATCAGATTTACTTTTTCTGATAGTCCCATCTTTATGCGCTCCTCTCTTACAGTAACTCTGGCGGAACCAGACCCTGATAGGTTTCATAGGCAGAAAATTTTTGCTCCGATAATGCTACAATCACATTAGAATAACGCCTGTATTCTTTTCCATGCTGCAAAATCACCCAGTCAGGGCGAAAACCAAGCAGCATCCCCTGCTGCCCCACAGCCCGATAGGGAATTAACCGCCAACGGCCCGGCATCTCGCTTTGCTGCGCAGCCAGCAAAAGCTGTGCAGAACCGGAAGCCATCTGCGCCAACTGCTGCGCGAATAACGGAGAAAACAACGGCAATAGATGCTCCTGCTCCGCAACAATTACCGGCTGAGCAGTCAACGGATCGACCAAACTATTGCCCGTATCCACCAACAGCCGCAACGATACCTGTTTCTCCGCCATAAGAATTTGTGCTGTCACAATACAAGGCGCTGCTGATAAATCCCGCCGCAAATGCTGCCGCAGAAAAAATGTTGCCGCCAGCACTAGGCTCACAGCCACCGCCAGCCAAAAGAACTGGAAATCGATCTGCACCAGAGCAATGCCATTCCAGGTTTCTATAGACTGCTGACCAAAAAGATACATCACACCGAGAGAAGCGCCGCCTAAAACAAAAGAGATTAGATATAAATAAATTACATTTTTCAGATAATTTCGCCAGCTTACAAACGGAAACGCCACTACAATCATCAGCAAAGAGCAAAGTATCTTCGCAGGCAAAATAGCCAGGTAAACTCCCCAGGGCAAAAAAATAACAATCGAATAAAGCGCGCCCAAAAATGCAGCCATCCCCAACCGCCACCGCTTCGCACCGCT
Source organism: uncultured Peptococcaceae bacterium (assembly GCA_902462325.1). Taxonomy (GTDB): domain Bacteria; phylum Bacillota; class Peptococcia; order Peptococcales; family Peptococcaceae; genus UBA7185. The sequence continues at coordinate 2,805 of CABQBF010000103.1, read as the reverse complement.
CTGCGCCAAAGTACCTGTGGCCCACAAAATCAACCAATCCATGCACAAATTCACTGCAAATACCTCATCCAGATAAACAGTCATGCATCTGCGCTCCCATCGAAACAAACTGTTTTCTCTATTATAAGCCCTTCCGATAAAGAAATCTGTCGATTTACGAGCGTATATTTACGGTTTCTTTGAGAAAAAAACAAGAAAAAAGGATATTCCCTGTTGACAGGAAATATCCTTGGCAAAAATATTAAATTTAATTTTTCTTTCTCAATAAAAATTCTGGAATCACTACGCTGTCCAACGGCGATTTGATTTCTGGAATTTCACCGCGCACCGGCGTTTGCTGATGGGCCGGACGCACATTATCCTTTGCAGTAACCGTCGGTTTCTTTTCCGGTGCGGCAACGGGCTGTTCCGCAGGCTGCTGCCGGTTAAAGCCAGTGGCAATGATGGTAATCTTGATTTCATCGGAGCCATTGTCATCATCAAAAGCACCAAACATAATATCGGCATCGGTGCCAGCCGATTCGTAGATAAAGTCGGCCGCTTCCTGTGCTTCCAGTAAGGTTAAATTGCTGCCGGAAATATTGAGCAAAATCCCACTAGCGCCTTCAATAGACAATTCTAACAATGGGGAAGAAATCGCCGCTTTGGCTGCTGTAACAGCACGGTTTTCGCCTTTTGCAATCCCTACGCCCATCAAAGCTACGCCGGTGTTTTCCATAATGGTGCGCACATCGGCAAAATCCAAATTGATAATCCCCGCTTTGGCAATGGTATCGGAAATGCCCTGCACACCTTGACGCAAAATATCATCGGCAAAAGAGAATGCAGATTCTAAGGTTGTATTTTTATCGGCAATTTGCAGCAAACGGTCATTGGGAATGGTCACAATGGAATCTACCTGACCAGACAGCCGTTCAATGCCAGCCAAAGCCTGCTTTAAGCGACGTTTTCCTTCAAAGGTAAAGGGCTTGGTTACAATTGCAATCGTCAATGCACCAATACTTTTGGCCACTTCAGCGACAATTGGAGCCGCGCCGGTACCAGTACCGCCGCCCATCCCAGCCGTTACGAAAACCAAATCGGCGCCTTTTAAGGCCTGTGTCAGTTCTTCTCTGCTTTCTTCTGCCGATTTACAGCCAACTTCAGGATTTCCGCCGGCACCCAAACCGCGGGTCAGTTTTCCGCCTAGCTGAATTTTTGTCGGTGCTTTGGATAATTCCAGCGCCTGCGCGTCGGTATTGGCTACAATAAATTCTACGCCTTCTACGTTAGCCGCAATCATTCTATTTACAGCGTTACCGCCGCCGCCGCCAACACCAATTACTTTTATGCAAGCTAAATTGCCAGTCTCATTTTTCTCCAGTTCAAACATCTTTACACTCTCCCCCAATGCAAATCATAAACTTATGATCTCAATTTAATCACCGGCGAACCCTCATACCGCATATCTATGTACAAAATCTGGTCCGACGCAATTTTTGTTCCTACCACATTCGTCAGGATTCCGTTCAAATCCTGCAGGCGCTGCTCAATATTATCCAGACCGCCCAGACGAACCTCCAATTTCTGATTGGTGTAAGCCAAGATGTAATACTCTTGTCCCACATTCAGCTCTGCAATATTATCCAACAACGACTGGTCGCAATTCTGTAAAATTTCCAGAGCCTGTTTTAATTTTTCATTTTCAATAAACCCGCCAATAGCAGGCAATTCACTGAGATCAATACCGCTGATGACTGGAAGATCATAATTGCTCAGCGTTTGCTGAATTGCCAGCAAACGGCCATCTTCCCCAACCTGAATATATCCGTCGGTGGTGACAATATAACCGATTGACTTCCGCTCTGTGACGGCAATGGTAACTTTATTGGGCAACATGCGCCGGATTTTGACATCTTCCACAAAAGGATTTTGCTCTAAATCCTTCTTAGCGTTCCAAGTATCCAGATAGAAGAAGTTATCTCCTGTTTGAATACCGGACAGAGAAATTACTTTATCAACAGTTAAAGCCGTCGTGCCTTCCACTGCGATTTCTGAAACCTGAAAAAACGGCAAACAACCCAACAAATACAGCAAGGCGAAAAAGGCCACTGCCAAGCCTAAAACTTTTATCAATTTTGGCCTTCTAAAACGGAGCCGTTTTTTAGATACCATCTTTGCATTTTCCATAGGCATGTTTCTCTCTGCATTGGACTTATAGTCATCCAGAACAACGATCTTGTCTGTTTTTTTCATAATATCACGACTTTACACTCTTATCTAGTTTATTATAACAAAGGATTTGAAACCTGTCTACTCCACTTTAAAGATTTTCTCGCCCTAATAGTAAAATCTCTTCCTCCAATAGCACGCCTGTCTTGTCCAAAACTGCCTGTTTTACTTTTTTTACTAGCTGCAGTACATCTTCGCAGGTAGCTGCGCCGGTATTGATGATAAAATTGCTGTGTTTTTCAGAAACCATAGCGTCACCCTGCCGCCAGCCTTTCGCACCGACCAGTTCCACCAACCGACCCGCTGCATCTTGCGGCGGATTTTTAAAAATGCTGCCGGCGCTGGGATACTCCACAGGCTGTTTGGCATTGCGTGCTGTTGTATTTTTCTGCATCTGCGCCAGAATTTCCTCTTTTTTTCCCGTTTTTAATTCCAATTGCACAGAAACAACTACCAAGTCCTTCTGTTGTTTAAACCGGCTGTTGCGGTAGGAAAAGCCGCATTGTTCGGTGCTTAGCGTCAGCAGCTTGCCCTCCGCGTCGCAGCAGGTCACCCCTGTTACAATATCGGACATCTGACTTCGATAGGCGCCGG
>CABQBF010000102.1 GCA_902462325.1 uncultured Peptococcaceae bacterium | reverse complement strand
TAGATTGAAACAAGCGGTAATAGCGGCGGTTAATCAAAATAGGCTCCTTGGCGAGCTGCTGGAGGCTCACTTTTGTAGCGGGCGAAAAGGGAAAAATGGATTTGTGACCAGCTACTACCATGGGCATAGGAGTACAGCAAATTTTTTCAAATTTGTCGTTATCAAAGGGCGTACGCACAATACCGATTTCGATAATTCCTTTTTCTAAGTATTCTATAATTTGAAATGAGTTGCCCTCATAGAGATTAAATTTTACTTTGGGATAATGCTCCCGAAAAGCCAGAAAATTTTCATCAATTAAAATAGAGCCCGAAGAAGAAACTGTGCCGATTTTTAAAATTCCTTCACGTCCGCCTTGGAAAGAGGCCATTTCTTCGGCAATGGTGTCGAACATATTGGAGATTTGATAGCTTCGCTGTAAGAGTAATGCGCCAGCTTCGGTGATGCGGATGCCGGAAGGAATCCGTTCAAATAATTGTACGCCAAGCTCTGCTTCCAATGCTTTCAGCGCCTGACTGAGAGGCGGCTGGGCAATATGTAAACGGCGGGCAGCAGAGGTAATTTGTCCTTCCTCGGCAATAGCAGTAAAATAACGTAATTGTTTCATATCCATAGTGATCACTCCTTACATACAAAATAGATATGGACTCCATATCAAGCGGATATTTGATTTTATGCCCTATGAGCCATAAAATGAAACTAGCAAGAGAACTTATAAAACTTATTAGAAAATTATGAATAAAATACAACAATAAAATTTATAAGATGGATTGTTGTATGGAAAGGAGGTAATTTTTCCAATTATTTATTTTAATATTAGGTATTATACACGACCCGAATGGATAAATCAAGTATACGCGGCATAAAAAGTATACCATGAAAAAAGAGAGGAGTTTGTATGATGAGTGAATTAGAAATGGAAAAAACTGTACAAGAACAGATTGCTGCCCTGGTAGCCAGAGGCAGAAAAGCAATGGAGGAAATCGCTGGTTATAATCAGGAGCAGGTTAATACGTTAGTAAAAGCAGCAGCTTGGGCTATTTATAAGCAAGAACATGCAGAAACATTGGCTGCCTTGTCTGTGCAAGATACAGGGCTGGGAAAATATGAAGACAAGGTATCGAAAAATCAGCGTAAAACCTTTGGAACATTGCGGGACTTATTAGACCCAGAGGCCAAATCGGTGGGAGTTATTCATGTAGATGAAGCAAAAGGTTTAATTGAGATTGCTAAGCCGGTAGGCGTGGTGGGTGCCATTTGTCCTTCTACCAATCCTGGCGCTACGCCGGCAAATAAAGCGATGATGGCACTAAAAGGCCGCAATGCGGTGATTCTGGCCCCATCGCCAAAAGGAGCATCTACCTGCGCTAAATATTTGGAATATTTGTATGACGAATTTAGAAAAATTGGGGCGCCGTTAGATTTGGTGCAGATGATTCCAACGCCAGTATCTAAAGAAAAGACAGGCGAACTGATGAAGCAGGTTGATTTTATTGCTTTAACTGGTTCCGCCAAGAATATTCAGATGGCCCAAACTTCTGGTACGCCGAATGTTTGTGTCAGTGCTGGCAATGTGGTGACAGTCATTGATCAGACGGCAGATTTAAAGGATGCAGCCCACAAAATTGTGCTCAGCAAAACTTTTGATAATGCCACCAGTTGTTCCAGTGACAATGCGCTGGTAATTGAGGAAGCTGTCTATGATGAAATGATGGCAGCCTTAGTGGCAGAGGGCGGTTATCTGTGCAATGCGGACGAAAAAGAAGCGATGAAAAATGCTATGTGGGATACAGAAACCGGCAAACGCAAAGGTAGTACTACGGCGAAAGATGCCAGTGTTATGGCGAAAGAAGCAGGATTCGACAATGAAGCGGCATTGCAGGCTAGGTTCTTTATGGTAGAAGAAACCGGTTATGGGAAAGGCTATCCTTTCTCCGATGAAAAGTTATCGTTGGTGTTGACGGTATATAAAGCCAAAGATTTTGAAGAAGCATTAGCAATTACAAAGGGCATTTTGGCTTTCAAAGGCAGAGGTCATTCCTGCGGCTTGCATACCAAAGATGAAGAACATGTACTGCGTATTGGCATGGAAATGGATGTATGCCGTTTGCTAATTAATCAAGCTCAGTGCTTTGGTAATGGCGGCAGTTTTGATAACGGTTTAAATTTCACTTTATCTATGGGCGGCGGTACCTGGGCCGGTAATAACATCAAAGAAAATCTGTCTTATAAGCATTTTATTCAGCTTACTAAGGTAGCGAAACCGATTCCAGCGGTGGTGCCGGCAGAAAAGGATTTGTTCGGTGATTATTGGGAAACCTACGGGAAATAGTAATTTATCGTTGTAGTGGAGGTGGAAAAGATGAAATTGTTTGAGTATCAGGCAAAAGAAATTTTTAAAGAGTTTGGTATTACGGTGCCGGCGAGTCAGTTGGTTACTTCTGAGGAAGAATTGGAAGCTGCTGTAGAAATCATTGGTCTGCCCTGTGTGGTGAAAGCACAGGTGCTGCATGGTGGCCGGGGTAAGGCTGGATTGGTGAAATTTGTTCGTACCAAAGAAGAAGCACTGCAAGAAGGCAAACGGATTTTAGATGTTACGCAGATGCAGCTCTTAGTGGAAGCAGCAGTAGAGAAACAACAGGAGATTTATCTTTCTATTACTGGTGATCCGGTGACTGGGGAAGCATTGGTAATGGCTTGCGGTGATGGAGGCATGGATATTGAAGAGATTGCCCGTACCGAACCGGAAAAAATTATTCGGGAGCACATTGATTTATCCCAAGGAATTTTTCCTTATAAAGCGCAGGATTTATTTTATCAGTTGGGTTTTGACAAAGATATGGTAAAAGAGGCTAGCAAATTGTTGACAGGGTTGTATCAGGCGTTCCGTAAATATGAAGCGGAGTTGGTGGAAATCAATCCGGTCATGATTACAACCGACGGAAAATTTGTGGCTGCTGATGGCAAATTTAACATTGATGACCATGCTATTGACCGTGTCCCACAGTATGAAAAAAGTCGTGCGTATTATAAAACAGATTTGGAATATGAGGCTGCGCTGGAAGGCGTTCCTTTTATTCAGTTTGACGGCGATATTGGTCTGTTGGTGGCCGGTGCCGGTTTAGCCAATGTAGTATTTGATTTAATCAACTATAATCATGGTTCAGTATGCACCTATTTGGAGTTTGGCGGTCCCAATTACCGCAAAGGGAAAACCTGTATGGAATTGATGTTAAAGAGCAAGCCAAAAGGCATTTTAATTGTAGCTTTTGGTACCATTGCCAGAGCAGATGTGATGGCGGAGGGCATTGTAGAAGCCTATCAGGAGCTAAAGCCGGAAATTCCGGTGGTGGCTGCCATTCGGGGCACGGGAGAAGAAATCGCTAACGAGTTACTGAAGCAGACACCATTTGAAGCGTTTGAAGATGTAGAAGAAGCAGTACAACGCATCATTGAACTGACAGGAGGGGCGCAGAAATGAGTATTTTTATCGATGAAACAACAAGAGTTTTGGTGCAGGGCGTGACCGGCAAAGAAGGCAGTTTCTGGGCTAAGCATATGAAAGAGTATGGTACCAATGTGGTGGCAGGTGTAACACCTGGCAAAGAAGGACAGAACGTGGATGGTATTCCAGTTTTTCATACCGTGAAAAGGGCTGTTGAACAATTTGAAATTGATGCTACCTTGCTGGTGGTGCCACCTAAATTTGCTTGTGCGTCCATTCATGAAGCGCTGGATGCCGGTATTCGAAAAATTGTGGTAACGGCAGAAGGAATTCCGTTACAGGATGCGTTGGAAATTCGTAAAACAGCCCGATTAATGGGCGCCACCATTATTGGCAGCAACTCTACCGGCGTTTTATCTACCGGAAAATGTATGATGGGTTTTTTCCCTGTATGGTTGAAACGGGTGTATCAGCCTGGCAGCATCGGCGTGATGACTCGTAGCGGTTCTCTAACCAACGAAGTAACAGCACAAATTGTGAAAGCTGGTTTTGGCACGTCCACTATGTTGGGCGTAGGCGGAGACGCCACAACCTTTACTCGTTTTGCTGAATTGTTGCCATTATTTGAGGCAGATCCAGAAACAGAAGCTGTGGTCATGATTGGGGAACTGGGCGGCACCATGGAAGAAGAAGTGGCAGAAGCCATAGAAGCTGGTATTTTTACCAAGCCATTAATTGCTTCGTTAGGCGGACGAACTGCGCCTAAGGGAACCAAAATGGGTCATGCCGGAGCAATCATCAGTGCTGGCAAAGGCAGTGTGCAGGATAAGATTGACGCTCTGACGGCTGCCGGCGCTGCAGTGGCCGATCGACCCAGCGCAGTAGGGCGGTTACTGCAAGAAAGATTGCGTTAAAATATCTATATATAATTGATACCTATTGCGGACGGTAGTAGAAAAACTGTTCGCAATAGTATATAGAATTTAGAAACGATAGGAGGTATTTTGTATGCAAACAGAAATGAACCAAAAAGTGGAAACTGATACTACGGTGGAGCCAGCGGTGATATCCTGTTTAGGTTGCTTTCAAAAAAAAGAATATGTTTTCAATAAAAAGAATGCTCTTATTTTTGTACTTGCTTTAGCTGTGATGGCAGTCATTATTCTAGCACCAACGCCGCCGGATTTGCACAATGGCGGTGAGGCTATTTCCATGAGTCAGGACGGAAAAACGGTGTTTGCAGTGCTGGCTTTCGCAGTGGTGTTGTGGATGACAGAAGCCATTCCTTTTGCCATCGCGTCTCTTATGATGATTATCTTTTTAACCTTTTTTGGTATCTGCACCTTTGATCAAGGTGTTAATATGGGCTTAGGGAAAGAAGTTATTCTCTTTTTAACAGGCGCTATGGGGATTTCTGCGGCCTTAACAAATTCAGGACTGGCAGAGCGCATTATGCTGATTACTTTATCTAAGGTCGGGACCAGTACCAGAAGGATTGTATTTGCTTTTATGGCCATTGGTGTTGCTCTCTCCATGTGGGTAACGGATATGGCTGTAGCGGCTATGTTGTTGCCGTTGGGTGTTACCATTTTACAGGCGGCTGGTGCTGAACCGTTAAAAAGTAATTTTGGTCGTGCCTTGATGATTGGGATTGTTTGGGGTTGTTTAATTGGCGGTATTGCCACAACGGCCGGTTGTGGTCCTAATGTGGTAGCCATTGGATATTTGAAGGAATTGGCGGACACCGTTGTTACGTTCCCCCAGTGGATGATTGTAGGGGTACCGGCAGCGTTGATGATGTTGCCGTTAGGTTATTTGGTACTGATTACCATATTTAAACCAGAAATTGATTATCTTCCAGTTTCACCGGAAGGCATTGAAGAACAATTAAAGTATCGTGGTAAATTAGATCGTAGAGAAATCAACACTTTAATTATTTTTTGTTTAACGGTGTTTTTATGGTTAGCTGGTCCGACATTACGCAGCAAGTTTGGCTTCGCTTTATCTGATGCAGGGATTGCCATGTTGGGCTTTTTACTTTGCTTCGTGCCAGGGCTTCATGTATTTGACAAATGGTCTGATGCTGTTAAGGAGATAGACTGGGGTGGCTTAATGTTAATTGCGGGTGGGTTATGTGCTGGTACTTTATTATCAAATACTGGTGCCGCCCGTTATGTGGCTTGGTTGTTGTTATCTGGTTTAGGCACCTGGAATCCATTGGTGCGTGTTGCCATGGTGGTTGTAGCAGTGGAATTAATGAAAATATTTTTCTCCAGCAACAGTGTAACTGGCGCTATCGTATTACCTTTAATTATTGCATTATCTCAGGATTTGGGGATGCCCGCTTGGGCTATTGCAGGACCAGCCGCTATTGCCACTTCCATGGCCTACATTATGGTGACTTCCAGTCCAACCAATGTAATTCCCTATTCTTCCGGTTATTTTTCAATTAAAGATTTTGCCAAAGTCGGGGTCATTATGACTGTAATTGGAATTGCTGCCGTTACCGTATCGGTAGCTGTGTTTGGCAATTTAAATGGCATGAATATTTGGTCTATATAAAAGTAAGCATTTTGTAAGTCTGTAACCGCTTTTCTGTTGGTTTGGCCAGCGAAAAGGCGGTTACATTTATAAAATTCGAAATATTTTAGAAGGGATTTTATATGAGATTGGCAATTTATCCGGGGAGCTTTGACCCGTTTACCAACGGCCATAAAAGTATTTTAAAACGAGCTTGTAGACTCTTTGATACAGTGATTGTTGCTGTAGCGGTTGATAATCACAAGCAATCTTTATTTACTCCACGGGAAAGACGGGATTTGATTATGGCTGCAGTCACCGATTTGCCGCATGTTCAGGTTGATGTATTTGAGGGACTATTGGCCAACTATGTTTGCCAACAAAACGCACAGGCTATTATTCGTGGGCTGCGTATGGTATCCGATTTTGAGTATGAGATGCAGATGGCAGCCTTTCATAAACAGCTTTGTCCTGACGCAGAGACAATTTTTTTGGCTGCTTCGCCGGAAAACTGTTTTGTCAGTGCAACTTCTGTGCGGCGCATCGCCTCTTTAGGTGGTGATGTGACGCCTTTTGTACCGAAAAATGTGGCTGTTATGTTGGAGCAAAAATATAATGAGGCAAAAGAAAGCAGGGTAGAAGGGGGATGGTAAATGCAAATGCTAAGAATGCTTGTTTTCCTTCTGGTAGTTACTGGCGGCTTTACCTTGAGCGGTCTGATTGGATTTGGAGCCAATGTGCTATCTATGCCCATTTTGTCTCTTTTTTTCCCAATACAAGATTTGGTCCTGATTTTGGCAAGCATTTCTTTCACTAATGCCGCATATCGCGTTGTAGAAAATAGAAAAGGAATCATTGGTAAAGAGTTTCTAAAAATGATGGAAATTACCTTGCCCGGTACACTGCTGGGCTTGTGGATTTTGAAAAATCTGCCGGAATACTGGCTGAAATTGACGCTAGGTTGTTTTGTAGCAGGGATGGCAAGCTGTAACCTCTATAAACGAAAAAGTCAAAAAGCAGAACAGTTTCGTCAAAAACTAGCAGCGGAAACAGAGAGTAGAGAAGATAAAATTTTTTATAGAATTGTCTTATTTGCAGGGGGCATCATGCAAGGCGCTTTTGTTTGCGGCGGACCCTTGTATCTTCTGTATTGCAGCCATTACTATGGCAAAGATCGATTACAATTTCGCGGCATGCAATTTGCCATTATTCTTGTTAACAGTTCTTTTATCGTACTCTCTTACGTCTGGCAAGGTGTTTATACCACACCGTTAATTTTGCAAAGTGGTGTGGGGTTGCTGGGATTACTAGCTGCCGTTTTGATTAGCAATGCCTGGTTAAAGCAGATTGGAGATATAGCATTGCAGCAGCTTGTGCAGATTATGCTGCTGATTTCTGGCACCAGTCTGGTTTTACAAAGCGTGTTAAAGCTGTTTACTCGTTAAATAATTAAATAGAAATCTGTGTATTGCTTGTATAAACGGGAAGAAAATTCAAAACAACGCAGCATTTCAATTTTTTATTTACAAAAATCGTAATTTCCAGTATACTTTACACATGTATAAAATTTTTTAAAGGGGTTGAGGAACGATTATGAGCAGAATGAAATTAGAAACGCCGCAAAAATCACAGCAGGCAGTGGATGCGCTGTATCAGGTGTTAGAAGGCCGTTTGGCTGCCAATCCGGTAGGGCTCTGTCCAGTGGATACCTGTCTGTCTTTTTTGCGTTTATGCCATAGTCAAAGCTGCGGCAAATGTGTGCCTTGCCGGATTGGATTAGGCCAGTTAGCGCAGCTTCTGGAAGATGTGCTAGATGGAGCAGCTACCATGGAAACCTTGTCGTTGATTGAGAAAACGGCGCAGTCCATTTATTTAACAGCCGATTGTGCTATTGGCTATGAAGCGGCCCGCATGGTACAGAAAGGTGTTAACGATTTTCGAGATGATTATGAGGCCCATATTCGAGAAAACCGTTGTTTGGGTAATTTGAATCATTCCATTCCCTGTGTATCTTTCTGTCCATCACGGGTGGATATTCCCGGCTATATTGCTTTGGTGGCCGATGGCCGCTATGATGATGCAGTACAGCTAATCCGCAAGGACAATCCATTTCCAACGGCTTGTGCCTTTGTGTGCGAGCATCCCTGCGAAGCTAACTGTCGCCGCAATATGGTAGATGACGCGATTAATATTCGGGCGTTGAAGCGCTATGCGGTAGACCATGGTGGTCATGTGCCTGCACCGAAGGCGGCACCTGCCACGGGCAAACGGGTGGCAGTGATTGGTGGTGGCCCTAGTGGTATGACGGCGGCTTACTATTTGCAGCTTATGGGACATCAGGTGACGGTCTATGAACGGCTGGGCTATTTAGGTGGTATGCTGCGTTATGGCATTCCCAGCTATCGGCTGCCGCGGCAACGGTTGGATGATGATTTACAGCATATTTTATCTACAGGCGTAGAAGTGAAGTTTGGGGTAAACGTGGGTACCGATGTGACGTTGGAGGCATTACTGGAAGGGTATGATGCTGTTTATCTGTCTATTGGCGCCCATACCGATAAAAAATTGAAAATTGCTGGGGAAGATGCGGCAGGCGTGATGTCAGCAGTGGAAATGCTGCGCCGTATTGGCGAAAACAATCCGCCTGATTTTCAAGGCAAACGGGTTGTAGTGGTAGGCGGCGGCAACGTAGCTATGGACGTGGCTCGTTCCTCGGTACGTTTGGGCGCTTCTAAGGTGACCATTGCCTATCGCCGCAGAAAAAAAGATATGACCGCTCTGGCTGAGGAAGTGGAAGGCGCTATTGCGGAAGGGTGCGAGGTGCTGGAAATGCATGCGCCGGACCATATTAAAGTGGATGACGATAATAGCTGTATTGCTATGTGTCTACGGCCGCAGATTGCCGGTGCCATTGACCGGTCAGGCCGTCCGTCGCCTATGGACGCACCGGAGCCGGTGGTGGAAGTGCCTTGTGATGTGGTGGTGGTGGCGATTGGACAGAATATTCAGTGGGAATATTTTGCTGAAAAAGGCATTCCGGTCAACCGGGGTACCATTACTGCTGATAACGACGGCGCTGTCAGCGCGGTAGAAGGGTTATTTGCCGGCGGCGATTGTGTGTCTGGTCCTGCTACAGTCATTCGTTCTATTGCTGCAGGTAAGGTATCTGCTGCTAATATTGATGCTTATTTGGGCTATCAACATCAACTGAATTTTGGCGTTACGGTGCCGGAACCTCATTTTATTGATCGTATGCCCTGTGGCCGCTGCAACACCAAAGAACGGGAAGCCTG
>CABQBF010000101.1 GCA_902462325.1 uncultured Peptococcaceae bacterium | reverse complement strand
TTTCTGAAAAATATATCTAAATCTTTTCAAAAATCATCTTGACATATCACCAGATTGCTGCATATTGATATGTTAGTTTTATAAATTTTCCCAGTATAAAAAATCTTGTTTTCCTTATACTAAGCAACAAGGAGCGTGAGTTTCATGGATCAAATCGGAAAAAATGACCGCCATCTTGGAACCTGGGCTTTCTTGCGGCCAGGTTGGTGGATTCTGCATATCGCAGCCATTGCTTTGATTTTCTGGCTGGGTATGTGGATGGCAACAGGCTACTAAAAAATGGACTGCCATGCTTTTTGCTGGCAGTCCATTTTTTAGGCAAACCGCTTGCCTGGCGACATAAGCTCTTATTTTTTTTATTTCACGGTATACTACTGCAAGGCACCACCATGCTCTTCTTTGTTGCCCTGCCGCTCTGGCTTATCTTTTCCATACATAATAATCCGTTCCGTATTGGCCACTGCATCAGCCACCAGTGCAGGCAAATCCAACTTGGCTTCTTCCTTTTCGCAAGCCTCTACTTTAGGCCGAGTTTTTGGCTCTTTCGGCACAAAAACCGTACAGCAATCTTCATAAGGCAAAATAGATGTTTCATAGGTATCTATCTGTTGTGCCAACCGCACAATTTCCTCTTTTTCCATGGTAATGCACGGCCGCAAAATAGGCATACCAGCGACCTGATTAATCGCATAAATACTTTCCATTGTTTGACTGGCGACTTGACCTAAATTGTCACCGGTGAAAATGGCTAAGCAATCCCGCTGCCGAGCAATTTCTTCAGCAATGCGCACCATAATCCGCCGCATAATAGGAATGCGCATATTATCGTGGCAGTAATGGGCAATTTCCTCCTGAATTTTCGTAAAAGGTACCATATGCACCACCACGCGGTTAGAATATTTGGCCATCCGCTTAGCCAATTCCAATACCTTCTCTTTGGCTTTTTCGCTGGTATAGGGATAGCTGTGAAAATGGACTGCTTCAATTGTAACGCCCCGTTTCATGGCCAACCAACCAGCCACCGGACTATCGATACCACCGGATAGCAGTACTACGCCCCGTCCGCTGCTACCAACGGGCAAACCTCGCAGACCAGGATAACTGCGAGTATAAATATAAGTCCCATCCGAACGAATTTCTAATAATAAATCAATGTCATAGCAATGCAAATCCGCCTTTAAGCCTGCAATGTTTTTTAGCATGTGGGCGGCGATAATCTGTTGCATCTCCGGAGAAGCTATTGGAAACTGTTTATTGGCCCGCTTGACACTGACACGGAATTTACATGGTCCATTCATGGCTGCTTCCAGTTCTTCCATCGCCGTTGCTTTGATGTCCTCCAGTTCCAAAGTGGTTTTCCGTGCCGGACTATAAGAAGAAATGCCAAATACATGATTCAACGAATCATAAAAAATTTCCGGGCTTTGTCCCTCCAGCTTTAAGTATAACCGGCCCTGTTCCCGTTCAATCACTGGAGAAAAATCCAGATCCGTCTTTACCTGTTCTTTGATATTATGAATGAGTCGGTTTAAAAAGTCCTTTTGATTTTTTCCCTTCAGTGCAATTTCAGCATATCGGATAACAATGTGATCATACATCTTGGCTCTCTCCTGCAATTATTCTGCTGCTTTTTTGGTATTTTTATAGCCCTTTTTCCCATCGCGGCTGTAGGTTTTATTTTTTCCTGCCTTATTGGCGTAGTCTTTCTTCGCCATAAAGTCTTTCTGATAGCGTTTATCTTTGCCGCTATTATAACGATTACTGCGGCTATCACCACGTCGGTTGCCACCATTCGCCGCGCCCCGAGTTCTGCCGCCTTTGCGGTCATTGGGATATTTTACATGAATTGGTCGTTCCGCAGTCAGATGCACCTCTGCCACCTCTGCTTCATGACCGCTGTCCCCAGCCATCAATTCCAATACAGCAGCCAGTACATCTACGCTGCCATATTCCTGAATTAAATCGTTGGCCAACTCCTGATAATTGAGTACATTGCCCTCTTTGATTGCCGCCACGATCTTGCCATATAAAACGTCCTGCTTTTTCTGCCGACTATCTTGTGCAGAAGGCAACTTGGTTTTTACCAGTTTCCGCTGAATGGTTTTTTCAATGGTTTTCAAATGAGCGAATTCTCTAGGTTCTACAAAGGTAAGCGCCAAACCTTCCTTACCGGCCCGACCAGTACGGCCGATACGGTGTACATAACTGTCTATTTCCTGCGGTAAATCGAAATTGAATACATGGGTAACGCCGGTAATATCCAACCCTCTGGCTGCCACATCGGTAGCTACCAAAATATGAATTTGTCCGTTGCGGAATTTATTCATTACAATATCGCGGTGCCGCTGTGTCAAATCACCGTGCAGTCCTTCCGCCTGATAGCCTAGTTTTTGCAACGCTTCGGTCAGCTCGTCCACCCGGCGCTTGGTACGGCCAAAAATCATGGCCAGCTCTGGATTATGAATATCCAGCAAACGGCACAGCAGTTTGAATTTTTCCTGTTCTGGTACTTCAAAATACTGCTGTTCAATAGCCGGTACTGTCAACTCTTGGGCTTTTACCTTTACTAACTGAGGCTCTTTCATAAATTTATTGGCAATGGCTTTAATCTCATCCTTCATCGTGGCGGAAAACATCATGGTCTGCCGTTCTTCTGGACATGCGCCTAAAATGGTTTCAATGTCTTCTAAAAAGCCCATATTCAGCATTTCATCGGCCTCATCCAGCACCACCATTTTCAAATGGTCTAACCGAATGGTTTTCCGGTTCATATGATCCATCAACCGTCCCGGTGTAGCCACAATAATTTGCGGAGGGGCCTTTAATTCTCGAATCTGGCGGGTAATATCTTGTCCGCCATAAACAGCAACCGATTTCAAACGTAAATATTTGCTCAATTTTTTTACTTCTTTTTCTACCTGCATGCAAAGCTCTCTGGTAGGCGTCAATATTAAAACCTGCACAACAGGGTCATCACTGATTAATTGCAGAAAGGGAATTGCAAAGGCCGCCGTTTTTCCGGTTCCTGTCTGTGCCTGTCCAATTACATCCTGCCCAGTAAGCGCAATGGGAATCGCTTGCTCCTGAATAGGCGTTGCTTCTGTGAACCCCATGTCCTGAATGGCTTTTAAAATTTCTTCTTTCAAATTTAATGCTTCAAAATTTAACATCAGATACCTCCTAGTATCTCTTTTCCAACGAATTAAATAAAAATCAAACAACACGGTAATTTTTGACGGTAAAAAATCACTATTCTTCAGTTTAAATGAGTTCAGGAAAAAATACAATTTTTTTCCCTTTAATATTATTTATACAATCTATTTTTATATGATAACAAAAAGAGACTCTTGCATCAAAGGGATACAACAGTCTCTTTCCACAATTTCTACGCAGTCAATTCTACTGTGCTTCGTTTTCAGCGCCTGCATCTTGACCTGCATCGGCATTTTGGTCTGCATTGGCATCGGTATTCTGGTCAGCTTCCGCATTTACATCTGCATTGGCATCAGCATTTTGGTCAACTTCAGCATTGGCGTCTACATCAGCGTTGGCATCAGCCCCATTTTGAGCTTCTGCGTTCTGATCCTGCTGTTCTACCTGCTGCTGTTGATCCTGATTTTGATCTGCAGCAGTATCATCTTTACCGCCACAACCAGTCAGAGCAAATGTGGCCAAACCTAAACATAATACACCAGCTACTAATTTTTTCATTTTCATTTAAAACGCCTCCTCAAATGTTCACAGCTCTTTGCTGTAAATTTATCATAGCAGGCATTGTTCACAAAGTAACATCATCTCTGTAACAAAGTTGTAAAATAACCGTTAACTTTTTGTTACCTCATCCGTAAAATAAATTTTTGCAGTGGTTCCTCTGCCCAGTTCACTTTCATATTGTAAGGAACCATGCAGCGTGTGAGCAATTTGATTGCAAATGGCCACGCCAAGACCCACGCCGCCATCTTTACGAGAACGGGCTTTATCCACCCGATAAAAGGGCTCTTTGATTTTTTCCAGCTCTTTTGGCTCCATCCCGCGGCCAAAATCCTGCACATATAACAACTTTCGATTTTCCTCCACAGCCATGCCAATCATAATGATACTGCCTTCTGTGCTGGCTTTAATCGCATTATCCACTAAATTCATCAATAAACTTTTCAACAAATCTTTTTCTAAAGGCAGCACCAAATCTTCGCCACAAATCTGAATGGTAATGGCATGTTCTGCCGCCCGTACCGCTGTTAATTCCTGCACTTCCCGACAAATAGGCAAAACCGGCTGCGGAAGCAATTCAAAATTTTTCTCCCGGTAAAAAGTCAAGTCCAGCAGCATATTGTTTAAATTCAGCATACGCTTACCTTCGGTGTATATATACTGCAAACCTTTTTCAAAGATAGCCGGCTCATAATCCATTTTCTGTAACAGCTCCGCATAACCAATAATCGAAGTCAACGGCGTGCGCGACTCATGGGTCAGATTATCCACAAACCGTTGCTGCCGCACACTTTCCAACTGTAATTGCTCCATTCTGCCTTCGATTTCGTCGGCCATGCGGTTAAATTGCTGGGCTAAACTGCTAATTTCATCGTTGCCCTTTACAGACACACGCTGCTCATAGCTGCCGGCCGCTAAATCCTGCGCGGCCTTATTCAATTCCCGCACAGGCCGTAACAGCCAATAACTGCAACCAGCCACCAAAAGTCCAGAAGCCAAAAGACCCAGCAGACCGGCCTGCATGAAAAATAAATATTCATCATGCCGCTGCGCCTCAATATAATTGAGGTCTTTTACCATGCAAAGCACCAACTTTTGCTTATGGGCTTCCAATAAGCTGCTAATGAACAGATAATAGTTGCCCTGTTCGTCATGGCGTAACAAAATACTGACCTCTCCATCGGCAGCTACCTGCAATTCTTCTCTGGCCTGATTCCAGATTGCCGGCGAATTACTGGCAAGCAAATTCAAATTTTCATCAAACACTTCCAGATAGCTGTTATTGCCACTGAATAGCTCTACAATACTCAACCCGTAATTGCTCAAACTCTCATTATTTTGATTGTCGTTTAATAAATAGAGCAAAACATTGGAATAAATGTTTTGCTCCTCGCTTACACTGCGTTTAATCTCCTGTTGTCGCAGCAACTGATAGCTATTTTCGGTAACAGTAATACCCACCACTGTCAACACAACCAGATAAATCAAGAGATACAGGCTCAACAATTTGGTGCTGAATTTCACGGCCTATCATCCTCCAAACGATAGCCAACCTTATATACGGTGCTGATTTTATCGGTTTGCAGCTTGGTGCGCAATCGCTGAATATGCATATCTACCGTGCGGGTATTGCCCTCATAGCCATAATCCCAAACTTGCTCCAGCAATTTTTCTCTGGACAGTACCTTTCCCTTATTCTCCACCAACAGCCGCAGCAATTCAAACTCCTTCAAGGTCAGTTCAATCTCCTGCCCTTGCCGAAATACCCGGTGTTGATCTAAATGCAACACAATGCCATCATACTCTAAGGTAGATTGTTCGTCTTTTTCCTGCTGTCCACTCGCCTGCTGGCTGCGCCGCAGTACAGCGCGAATACGCGCCAACAACTCCATAGACTCAAAGGGCTTGGTAATATAATCATCTGTGCCTAGCTGAAACCCTTTAATTTTATCCTTTAATCCATTCATTGCAGTCAACACAATCACCGGAATTTGCCGCTCGGTAATTTTAGGCAACAATTCATAGCCATCCATTTTGGGCAGCATCAAGTCCAATAAAACCAAATCCGGTTTTTCCTGCATAACCTTGTTCAAGCCTTCCAACCCATCCGCCGCTTCAATTACTTCAAAATCAGCCAACAGCAAATTCAGCTTCACCAATTCCCGAATGGAATCCTCGTCTTCAATGACAAGAATTTTCTGCGTCTTCCCCTGTTGTTCCATATCTATAGCCTCCTCAGAAAATCAAACGCTGTCGATGCACATAAATATTTTGCAACAAGGAAATTCCAAACAGATTGGTCACCATGGCGCTGCCACCATAGCTGACAAACGGAAGCGGAATTCCGGTAACTGGCATCAGCCCCATGGTCATGCCGGCATTTTCTAAAATGTGAAACAGATACATGCTGACAACACCAGCCGCCACTAAGGTACCAAACAAATCCTTAGATAGCATAGAAATCCGTAAGCCACGAAACAGCAAAAAAGCGTAGAGCAAAAGCAATGCGCCTGCACCGATAAACCCTAATTCCTCTGCCAATACGGCAAAGATAAAATCAGTCCATTGCTCTGGCAAAAAAGCGCCTGTACTCTGACTGCCCATGTGCAGCCCCTCGCCCCAAAGACCGCCGTTGCCAATGGCAATTTTTGATTGCCACACATTATACCCGGCACCCTGCGGATCAATACTGGAATCAAAGAGCACCAAAAAACGGTTCAACGCATACGGTTTCAACGGACACCACCAATTCAGCTTCCATACGCCGAGCAAGTATACAACCAACGCTATTGTACCGCCGCCAAACAAGCCGACCAGCCATTTGCGGTTGGCGCCTGCAACAAACAGCATTCCTACCATAACAAAAATATACACCATCGCGCTGCCCAAATCTGGTTGGAGCATCAACAGCAATACCGGCACAACCATAAAAAAGAAGCAGGGCAGCAGTTCTTGTAATGTCTGCAGCTTCTCTCTTCTGCTTGAAAGAAATTGGGCATAGCTGATAATTAATAAAATTTTACAGAATTCGGCCGGTTGGAGGCCAAAGCTGCCAATAAAAAACCAACCCTTTGCCCCGCCACGCTCTACGCCAAATAAACGAACTGCCAATAAAAATAGCACCGAAAAAACATAGAGCTGCTTGCTATATTTTTTCAATATGGTGTAATCAAACCGCAAGGAACAAAGTATTACGATAACACCAGCTAAAATAAACACGGACTGCCGCAATACATAATTTGTTCCTTTACTGGCGGCAGCACTATCCAACACAAATAAACCCATAATGATGATTGCTGTCAATGCGCCTAACAGTCCGTAGTCCAATTTCGTCAATAATTTATAGAAACTTTTCATAACAGGCAGAACGACTCCTTTCTTTCAAAATCAGTATGTACTACAAAAACAGGGCCACCACACCAACACAGTTCACTTGTATCGTTGTGCGATGGCCCACATTCCTATTTTTCCAATTAAACATTGCGCTTTACAGCAGCAACGGGAATATTAACCTCTAGCATAGTCATATTTTCCTGCTCTGCCATCTGAACATCTAAAGCAGCTTCATCAAAGTCCATATATTTAGAAATCACTTCTACCAAATCGCGCCGCAGATTATCCATCATTGCAGGAGAAAGGCTGGCACGGTCATGAATTAATACCAGCTTCAAACGATCCTTTGCCAGTTCTTTGCTGGCTTTTTCACTGCCGAACAGTCGCTGTAAAAAACTTGCCATGACGTGTCCTCCTAGTTTCCTTTGAATAATTTCATCAGCTTGGCAAAAAAGCCTTCTTCCACATCCAAATTCATTAATGGCACATCCTGCCCTAATATTCGCTGTACAATGTTGCGATAAGCCTGTCCTGCTCTGGATTGTTGATCCAAAACTGTAGGCTCACCACGGTTGGTGGAAATCACAATACTGTCATCATCAGGAATAACGCCTAACAATTTAATCGCCAAGATTTCCAAAATGTCATCCACACTCATCATATCACCCTGGCGCACCATATTTGGCCGCACCCGGTTCAATACAAGCTGCGGATTGCCCAAACCATTGGCTTCTAATAATCCGATAATACGGTCCGCATCCCGTACAGCCGAAACTTCAGGGTTAGTTACCACAATCGCCTTATCAGCACCAGCAATGGCATTTTTAAAGCCCTGTTCAATCCCAGCCGGACAATCTACAATAATATAATCGACTTCCTGCTTTAATTCATTACAAATAGCCCGCACTTGTTCTTCCGTCACAGCCGTTTTATCTTTGGTCTGCGCAGCCGGAATTAAATACAATTCAGGAAACCGTTTGTCTTTAATCATCCCCTGTTTCAATTTGCAATGTCCCTGCGCAATATCCACAATATCATATACAATCCGGTTTTCTAATCCCATCACCACATCTAAATTTCGCAGACCAATATCTGTATCCATCAGCACAACCTTTTTGCCCTGCGCCGCTAAACCTGTCCCAATATTGGCTGCGGTAGTGGTTTTGCCAACGCCGCCTTTTCCTGATGTTACTACAAGTACCTCTCCCATTGATAGCCCTCCATTCACATTCTATACTTCTTCAATCACCAAATAATTATCAATAATTCTGGCAATTTCCGGCACATGCCGTTCTGTACTTTCGCCATCTGGCGCTCTGGCAATTAAATCGGCAATCCGCAACTGCAACGAGCACAACTGTGTTGCATATACAATCGCGTCTTTATTGCCCTGACAACCGGCATGGGCTACCCCTCGCAGAGTACCCAACACAATAATATGCCCTGACGCTACCAACTCGGCACCGGCATTGACATCGCCAAAGATCAGCAGTGTGCCATCATAAGAAATCTTCTGCCCGGACCGTACATTTTTACGGATTGCCAACGCACCTTCAGCCAAATAATGCTCCACCTCTGTCAATTCTGGCGGCAACACCGTTTTTCGCGCCAAATCCTGCTGCACAACAGTGGTAGAAGCTGTTTCCTTCGCAACGTTCTCCACAGGCGCCGCCGTATTTTGCACAGCTATAGTCTCTGCGGTTGGCTTTTCCGGCAAGAAATATTTGACATCATGTCCCAAGGATTGCAGCAAAACCTTCATGGCCAACTGCTGTCCATCCGTTAAGCATACGTCGCCGGAATTGACAATCAACGTCGTGTGCTCCCCTAAAAAACTTCTGGATTGCCATAATTTCTGCACAATCATCTGGCATAATGTTTCAAATTCGACACTGCAGTCCAGCAATAACACGATTCCATCTTTATTTCCCTTAAAATTTACTGCATCTCCCATAGCAATCTCTCCAGACTCCAGTTATTGCATTCTATTATACACAAAAACAAAAACTCCTGCAAATTTCTAATCATTTAAACCAAAATATTCTTCTAGTACAGCTTTGGCTACCCGTCCGGCAGAACCACTACCGCTATACCCATATTCCATAACACAAGCAAAAGCGATTTCCGGATCGTCAGCCGGCGCAAAACAGATAAATAAGCCGTCATAATATTCCTTATTGCCCTCACGATAACCGCCTTGTCCCGGCTGCGCCGTACCAGTTTTC
>CABQBF010000100.1 GCA_902462325.1 uncultured Peptococcaceae bacterium | reverse complement strand
TGCAATTCATTCAAAAAATTTCATTTTAGGACTTGACTTTTAATAGTTAGTCTTTTTGTCCGTTTTCACTATTCAATAAATTTACGTTTTCCTTTGTCATCTTTAGGCTCCACCTTAGGAATAAACCGGCTGGCAAACTGAAGTCGTCCCCGATATTTCACATAGAAAAATCCAATGGCAGAAAAGGTTACGGCACCGATAAAATTCACAAACAAATCCTTCATGGTGTCAATCAGCCCAATATCCAAATAACCGCCCAAACCCAGCGGCTGTCCGTTCACTGTTACTTCTGTGATATGGGTAATCTGCGTCGGCGTATTGCCGCCGGTTGGGTCCAGCATCACCGATGAAATGGTAGAAATGACCGTATCCTTCTGCATATCCAGATGGAAAAAACAATCCATAAAGAATTCAAAAAACTCCCACATGACGCCAATGGTCATCGAAAAACAAAAAGCGACAATGGCCATAAAAATAGGGGATAATTCAAAGCTAAACCGCTCATTGCGGTTTAAAATATCCACCATAGAAAACCCGATGGCAGCGGCCAAAAAGCCGTTTAAGGTGTGCAGCATGGTGTCCCAAAAGGGAAATAAAATATAATAGGCATGAATTTCGCCCAAAATTTCAGCGGCAAAAATAAACAGCAAAATGATAACTTCCAAGGTACCCGGCAGCTTAATGTGATAATTCAGTTGGATAAAGCTGGGCACCAAAAACAAAATCAGCGTCAAAATACATAAAAATACGTTTTCATAGTTGCCATTAAAAAACTGGGCAATCATCACCAAAATCACCAGCACCCGCAGCACCAGATAAAGGCCAAAAGCCATCTTATTCTTTTTAAACTGCCGGCGCAGCGCCCGCATTCTTGCCTTTAAGCGTAATCGTTTCATATCAGTAATCGCCCTCCAGATTAGGCGTTTCTCTATAACGTCTGTCTCTTTTTCGCAACAGCATTGCGCTCTGCTTTCAATTTATGCCGCTGCTGCTCCTTTTGTCCGCCAAACTCATACAGCACAACCTCTTCTTCGTTTTGCGCCAAAATTCCTGTAGGCAAACGAAACAGACTATCGGTTGTCACAGCCAGCATAAAACTGTTAATTTTCCCTCTGTGGGCTTCATAAAGCCCAATTGATTCGTAAAAATCGCGGTAATGCACAAATACCTCTCGCTTCATCTCATACAGATTGCTGCTGCGCAGCTCGGTGTTCACCAGGCTATCCCGCCGCTTCACATAATAATAGATAGGCTGTTGCAAAACATAAACCTGCTGCACATGCTGTAAATAGTGCAGATTAAAAATAAAATCTTCGCACCATTGGATATCCGGCGCACACCGTATATTCCACTCCACAATCAAATCACGGCGATACAATTTATTCCACATCACGCCATAATAAAAATTAGCCGGCGCTTTCATCAATTGCAGCGCAAAGGCCTGCAAAGAGATTTTTTTCTCCTCGCGAATATGCCCGTTGACAATTACCACACGGCCCAATACTCGATAAAAGGGCGCAATCACCAGTTGACACTGCATTTCTTCCGCTTTCTGCACCAGCAACTCCGTAGCGTTCGGCACCAGCCAGTCATCACTGTCCACAAATTGCACATAGGCGCCTTCCGCCCTCTGTATGCCGTGATTACGGCTGTCGGAAACACCGGTGTTCTCTTTATCCAGAACCACCACGCGTTTGTCCTGCTTGGCATAACGCCGGCAAATAGCTAAGCTGTCGTCGGTACTGCCATCATTGACCAAAATCAATTGAATATGGGCATAGGTTTGCTGCAAAATACTCTTGACACAACGCTCCAAATAAGCCGCTGCATTATACACCGGCACAATAATACTGACTAAGGGGGTTTTCTCTCCCATGGTTTACTCCACATCCACTTCTAGCTTTTTAAACTTCAAATCGCTTTACTTTTATAGTTTCTTCTATTTTTGCCCGTAATACTCCTATTGTCAACCGCTTCTTCACAAACAAAAGAAAACTTTGTCATATTTGTTACTGTTTTTTAACAATTAAATCAGCAAACATTCCGCCTATCTTGCATTTTAGACCGTCTTTCCTTTATAATGACACTATCAATTGTATGATCGATAGTACGTGACAGTTGTTCAAATTCTTTGGAGGTGGAGTTATGTATACCTGGGAAGAAATCGAAACGAGGATACAGCAATGTCGGCGCTGTCCACTGGGACAATCCCGCAAAATGGCTGTGATGGGCCGCGGCAGCCGTCAAGCCAAAATCATGTTTGTAGCAGAAGCGCCCGGCGCCCAGGAGGATTTGCAAGGCATTCCCTTTGTCGGACCTGCCGGTAAAGTGCTGGATATCCTGTTGGCCTCTGCCGGATTAAAACGGCAGGATATTTATCTCACCAACGTCATCAAATGCCACCCGCCGGGCAATCGAGACCCGCGCCCGGAAGAACAGGAAGCATGCCTGCCCTTTCTCAAATGCGAAACACTGCTGCTGCATCCGCCTGTGCTTGTATGCTTAGGGCGTATCGCCGCCCAGCGTTTAATCGACCCTCAATACAAAATTACACGTCAACACGGCGCCTGGGTACATCGCAAAGGCTATTGGATGACCGCCGTTTATCATCCCTCTGCCATCTTGCGCGACCCTGCCAAATTAGAAGATGCAAAAAAAGATTTTCAAGCCATCATTGCCAAAGTACAGGAACTCGACGAAGCGCAGTATCCCTTTTAACGTGCCGCCAACACACCAGACCAGTGCTGCCTCATAATGCGTCAATATCTGTTATTTTTACAAGCTGGAGAACATCTTGATTCCCCGTCACCGATTTGCGATTGCAAAAGCGGCGGTCATCTCTACACGGCGACAATTTTTAACTGCTGCATTCTGATTTTCTCGCACTTTTCTCTTGACAGCAACAGGAAAAAATCATACAATATTACTTGTTCTCGGGGCGTGGCTCAGTTTGGTAGAGTGCTACATTGGGGTTGTAGAGGTCGCACGTTCAAATCGTGTCGTCCCGATTATAAACAAAGAACCGCATAACAGGAATCTTGCCTGTTATGCGGCCTTTTGCTTTTTAAATAACGTGAACCACTGAAAAACAAACATAAGCATATCCGACAGCGCCCCTGCTCTGGCAATTAACTTGAACTTGACGCTATATAAATAAAAAGGATTGCCACCTGCCTCCATCAACATGGGGCCTCAGCGCAATCCTTTTATTGTTTCGCTTATTTTGTTTTTCCGTATCAGACTGTCCACCAAAGCGGAAGGTCCCTCCCTCATTGTCTCTCCACGCCTTAGGATTACCATGTCAGACCTTTGTGCAGATACTTCTGCTCTGGCCCCAAAGCATGGATCAAATCCAATGCCCGCTGCAAATCTTCCTTATGCACATAAATATAATATTCTGTCATAGGGCGCTGCAGCATATCATCGCTATCACGATGCTGTGCTTTCTGCTGTACCGGAATCTGCTTGCTCTGTAGCCGGATATGATTTTGATTCAGCACTGCTCGCACACGCAGATAATAATCTAAGGACAAGGTGACCAGCGCCTCCGCCCGATTCCACGCAAACATAGGCAAAACCTCCTTTTTCTTACATATCAAATATATTTATGGTTATATTGTACCTCAAAATTTTGTTAGTATCAAATCTTTTCTGCACAATTTTGAAAAAAATTTTTCGTTATATTGTATGCAAAGGCTATCTATAAAAAATAAGACCGCACAACGGCACTTTGCCTGCTGCAGCGGTCTTATTCTTCACTCGCTTTTCAAACAATTCTTCTCAATGCATTATTCTTTGCCCGTCCGCAGCTCTGCCTTGCCTGTTTTGCGCCGGTAAAACAATACCAACAAAGCGCCTACAAACAATACCAGACTCATCACCTGCGCCATGCGCAACGGCCCCAGCATTAAACTGTCGGTGCGAAAGCCCTCCACAACCACGCGGCCCATGGAATAGAGCATCAGATAGCCAAGGGCAATCTCACCGCGCCGCACCCAAGCCTGCCGCGCCAGCCACAACAGCACGAAAAACACCAACAAGTCCCAGCAGGATTCATATAAAAACGTAGGATGGCGATAAGCGCCGTCAATCCACATCGCCCAAGGCACTGCCGCCGGGTCCACTTCATAACCATATGCTTCCTGATTAAAGAAATTCCCCCAACGCCCAATGGCTTGGCCCAAAATCATAAAAGGCGCCATAATGTCTGTAAACTGCCAAAAAGAAATCTTATAATGACGGCAACCTAAATAAATGGATGCCACGCCGGCAAGCAACCCGCCATGGACCGCCAATCCGCCATGCCAGATGGCAATGATCTCATCTGGATGCTGGATATAATAAGGCAGCTCAAAAATAACATAGTAGATCCGAGCCCCTAAAATAGCTGCCACAATGGTCACCATAAAGATTGTCAAAAAATCATCCTCGTTAATGCCTGCTTTCCGCATCATCTTACAGCCGCCCACCGCCGCAATCAGCATGGCCGTGGCAATTAACAGCCCGTACCAGCGCACCGTAATCGGCCCTAAAGAAAACGCCACCGGATTTATGTTCATGCAAACAGCCTCCCTCAACAACTTTCAGCCTATTGTACCACGTCAGCAGGAAAAAGTCTAATTGAATTGTTCCAGTCTAAGGAAGAGACATTTCTATTCACCATGTTTCCACACGGGACAGCTATTTTGTTTAAAAATCTGTACGATAAAACAAATGGCGCTTGCTTCCCCATTTCAGATGTCTTATACTGAATAAAGTATCACCACATAGAAAGGATTTTGCACCATGAAAAATTTTGATTTCTGGTGGCGCTTGCTGCGTCCTCATACGCTGACAGCCTCGCTGGTACCAGTGCTGGTGGGCAGTATGTATGCGTTTTCCTGTCGGCACAACCTGCGCTTTGGGCTGTTTTTGGCCATGCTGCTAGCTAGCTGCGCCATTCAAGTAGCCACCAACCTATTTAATGAATATTATGACTATGTACGGGGGTTGGACACCAAAGACTCGGTCGGCATCGGCGGCACCATTGTCCATGACGGCGCTTCCCCCCGCTTTGTAATGGGTATGGCGCTGAGTTTTTACGGCCTGGCCGCGCTATTGGGTATCTATATCTGTGCCAATAGCAGTTGGTATTTGCTCTTAATCGGCGCTTTTTGTATGTTAATCGGGTATCTGTACACCGGCGGTCCCTTCCCCATTTCAGCCTCTCCTTTCGGCGAGCTGTTTGCCGGCGGATTTTTAGGTACCGGTGTAATTTGTATTGCCTTCTTTATCCAAACCGGTTACGTTAGCTGGCACACCGTTGCCATCTCTTTCCCGGTAGCTGTGCTGATTGGTCTGATTCTTACCGGCAACAACATTCGAGACCGGGTGGGCGATGCTGCCAACGGGCGGCATACGCTGGTTATTTTGCTGGGCCATAAAAAATCGGTGCAGTTTTTGTCGATTATGTTTGCTTTCTGTTATCTGTGGATTGCCGGTTTAATCCTTTTAGGCGGCCATCAGGTTTGGCTGTTGGCTTCCTATTTCAGCATTCCTACTGCCCGTCAGGCTGTCGAACGGTTTCGTCCGGAGGGGCAACAGCCCAAGCAGATGATGCCCGCCATGCTCCTGGTATCCAAAACCAACACTCTCTTTGGCTTAGGACTGGCTGTCGGCCTGCTGCTAGAAGCCTTTTTGCCAGCAGTATAGAAATGGTAAAACCGCTTTGAGAGTACAAAAAGGAAACACACAAAAGCTGTTGTCCAAACGCCATGCTGCGTAAGGAAAACAGCTTTTTCTAATGCAATTTATTTAGCTTTTTGCACTTCTGCCGGCGGCATCCGTTTTTTCAGGCTTATCAACAGCGGAATTACCATAAGGAACCACACAATCGGCTCAGCCAGAATAATGCCCATATAGCCAATTTGACGGGCCAATGTAAAGGCGATAACCACTTTTCCCACGCATTCGATGCCGCTGGAAATCACCGGTATAATCTGGTCGCCCAGACTTTGCAGCGTTTGGCGACTAACGATAATTAGCGGCAATGTAAAGTAGAACAGCGTATCCACATGCAGATACAGCGTAGCGGCATCTACCACAGCCTGCGATTGGGTAGCAGTGATGAGCCGTATCAACCGAGGCGAAATGGTGTAGGAAATCACCAGCACCACGGCACACCAAATCCACAGCAGCACAATGGATTGCTGATAACCGGCCCGTACTCGCTGCAACTTGCCAGAGCCTAGATTCTGACTGGTAAAGGTACCCACAGCGCTGGCCAAAGCCAAAAAGGGCATCATCAAAATTTCCGAAATGCGGCGGGCTGCTGTTTGAGCCACAATATAGGTTTCGCCCAAGCCGTTGATGGTAATTTGCAAGGTGAGAGAGCCCAAACTAATCATGGACTGCATCAATCCGCAGGAAAAGCCTGTTTTTAACAAATCGGCAGTGATGTCCCGCTCCACAGCAAAATCAGCCCTTTGCAGCCGTAAAACCGGATAATGAATCAACATATAAAGCAGGCAACCTACAGCCGCAACGCCCTGCGCCAACACCGTACCTATTGCCGCACCAGCCACGCCCCAGGGCAGTACCATCACAAACAAAATATCTAAACCAATATTGCCCATGGTGCTGATAATCAGAAAAATCAGCGGTGTAAGCGAATCCCCCACACCGTACAGCACACCGGAGCAAAGGTTATATAACGCCGCTAAAATCAATCCAAACAATACAATTTGAATATAGGTACGGCTTTCTGGCAATAAGACGGCGTCAATATTCAAAATCTGTAGCATCCAAGGCAGAAACAACAAGCTGAGCGCTGTCAAACCCAAACCAATCATCGCGCCCAGGAAAAAGGTACCAGCCACAGCCTGCCGGAAAGGCCGTTCATCGTGAGCGCCAAAATACCGGGCCACCACAATGGCAAAGCCGCTGGTCAGGCCAGTAATGAAGGTCAGTAATAATTGATAAAAGGTACTGGAGGCACTGATGGCCGCTAAGGAAGAATCGCCCAGAGCGCCGCCGATAATCCGGGTGTCGGCCAAACTATAGCATAGCTGAAAGACCCTTGAAAAAACAATAGGAATGGCAAAGCGCAGCAAAATCGATGTAATATTGCCTTGTGTTAAGTCCCGCATAATCGAGCGCCCCTTTTCTGCAACCAATTCTAAAAAGACAATCTCTATTATAGTACACTTTGCGCAAAATGCTATCATTTTTTATGGGACAAATATTTATCTTATTTGCACAGCCTCTTTCAGCATATCCCGTTTGCGCCGGGATAAAGGCAGCGACACCACAGGGTGTCCCCCAGAAGACACCAATCCAATCTTATCTACACCAATATAACAGATATAACGCAAATTGACCAGACAACTTTTGTGGGCGCGGAAAAAACCGCTTGTTTGTAAACTCTGTTCCAGTACCGAAATACGTCCATAACATGCATATTGCTGCTGGTCTATGGTGTGAATATAAACCTTGCGCAAACGGCTCTCAATATAGAGTATCTCGCGGGTGGCAAAGATTCTTTCTTCCTTTTGTCCGTCGGTATTGCATACCGTCAGAGCAAATTCCTGATTTCGTTGTAAAAACAATTCTCTGCAGCGGCCGTATACGCTCGCCACCGCCGATTCCTTTAACGGACGCTGCAGACAAGTCAACACGCCCATCTCAAAAGCCGGCAGCAAATCCTGCTGCACGTCGGCTAACAAAACCAGCAACGCATCCCCATCCTTCTGCCGTAACTGCCGTATCAGTTCTAATTTTTCCGGCCAGGCCAAAAAAATCAAATCATAATAAACTTGCTGCTGATAAGCGGCCAATAACTGCTCCATTCGTTGAAAGACAGTAATTGCTACATGTTCTGTTTCTGCATACATACGCAGCCATTGTTTGATTGTGCGGCGTTCATTCTGGTTGCTGCAAATTGCGATTTTCATGGTTTCACCTGTCAATTTCTATAATTTATGCCAATCCATTCTCTTCTACAAAATACAATTTTAACACATATTAATTACTATAATAACTAATAATAATTATAGCATGAAACACTAAAAAATACAATTATAACCTGTATGATGTCATAGAGGTGATGAATTTGGCAAATCGCATCCGAGAGTTGAGAGAAGAGGTTCACATGACGCAAATCCGGCTTAGTACGGAGCTGGAGGTTTCGCAGGAAACGGTCAGCGCCTATGAGAATGGCCGCCATTATCCCAGTTTTGCGGCGTTAGTTCGTATGTCTCATATTTTTCACGCCAGCATTGATTATATTATGGGCCTTTCCGATCTGCGCAAACCGTTTACAGCGCAGCAGTTAACCAACCAACAACAAACACTGCTGGAGCTATTCGACAGCTTGGACAACCTGAATCAGGCGCGCGCCCTTGCTTATCTGCAGGGGCTGTATGATTGCTCCAGACAAACAAAAAAGCCATCTCCAAAATAACTTTGCCTGGAAATGGCTTTTGTTTCCCTTATCTTCGCGGAATCTGATAGAGTTTTCCATGGGAATAAAAGGCTATCATCAGCATTTCGCCAATTACAGCTTCTTAAAAAAGTTGCCGTCTACATCAACATGCTCTTTGATTACCACAAAGGCGCTCTCATCAATGCTGCGGATATGACGCAAAAGCTGTGTTACCTCATATTTGGAAACGATGGTACAAATCACAGAGGTATCCGAATCGGTAAAGCCGCCCTTGGCTTCCCAATAGGTGCTGCCCCGACCCATCTGCTCTAAAATAAACTGCCGGATTTCCACGGATTTGGTTTTGGTATAGATATTCACTTCTGTTAAAATATTTTGCGAATGGGTTTTATCCAGCACAATGGATAAAATGGCAGTGTAAATCACCGAATAAATAACGATGGATAAATCAAAAAGCAGTGCGCAGACCGCATACACCATAAAATTGATAATCAAGCTCATTTTGCCAACACTGAAATTTTTCATTTTCTTGGTGAAATATACACCCAAAATATCCTGTCCGCCGCCGGAAGCGCCATTTTTCAACGTAATCCCTACGCCCCAGCCGGCAATGATACCGCCGATAAAGCAAGCTGTCAGCGGTTCTTCGATGATGGGAACCGTTGGACTTTTGATGACTGTCAGGAAAATAGTCTGAGCAACAACACAAACTACCGTCTTGATGAAAAATCCTCGGCCTAAGGAATGAAAAGCCAGAATAAATAACGGCACATTACAAATAAAATAAATCAGCCCGGCAATATCTACCGAGCCAAAATCCATGTGGGCATATTCCACCAAAACGGTGCGCACCACCTGCCCAATGCCTACAAA
>CABQBF010000099.1 GCA_902462325.1 uncultured Peptococcaceae bacterium | reverse complement strand
CAATGTAACGAGCTGTGGCAGAGCAGGGCGGCGCGCAGATCGTTACATTGGCGCTGCGCCGGGCGAATGCCGGCGGCGCAGAAAATATTTTAGAATATATTCCCGAAGGGGTTACCTTGCTGCCTAATACTTCCGGCGCCCGTACGGCAGAAGAAGCGCTGCGCATTGCCAGGCTAGCCCGGGCCCTTGGCTGTGGCGATTTTGTAAAGGTGGAGGTCATCCGTGACAGCAAATATTTGCTGCCGGATAATTATGAAACATTGAAAGCCACTGAATTATTGGCTAAAGAAGGATTTATCGTATTGCCCTATATGTATCCAGACTTGAATGTAGCCCGTTCTCTGGCAGATGCCGGTGCAGCGGCAGTGATGCCTTTAGCAGCGCCGATCGGCAGTAACAAAGGGCTGGCTACCAAAGAATTTATTCAAATTTTGGTGGATGAAATTGATTTGCCTATTATTGTGGACGCCGGCATTGGGCGACCGTCTCAGGCCTGTGAAGCTATGGAAATGGGCGTAGATGCCATTATGGCCAATACGGCCATTGCTACTGCTGGAAATGTGGGGCAAATGGCGGCTGCCTTTAAGTTGGCGATAGAAGCAGGCCGTCGGGCTTATCTGGCGGGATTCGGGCGTGTATTGGAACGGCAGGCGGAGGCATCCAGTCCCCTGACAGGTTTTTTGGAGGACTAGCTATGAATTTGAATCATATCGATCACATGGAGTATTTGCCCGACATGGAAGTGATCCAGTCGGACATTATGGAAAAGGTGCTGGCTCGTACAGCAGCCTATGATTATGACAGCTATACAGCGCGGGAGGTACAGCAGGCATTGGGAAAAGAACGGCTCTCCCTTGACGACTTTGGAGCGCTGCTATCTCCTGCTGCGCTGCCTTTTTTGGAGCAGATGGCGCAAAAGGCGCAGAAGGAAACCAGAAAGCATTTCGGCACATCAGTATGTTTATTTACGCCGCTTTACATTGCCAATTACTGTGAAAACCATTGCGTGTATTGCGGATTTAACTGTCACAATCATATCCGGCGGGCTAAGCTGACTATGGAAGAAATTGAGCAAGAGCTGCAGGCTATTGCAGATACTGGCTTGCAGGAAATTTTACTGCTGACAGGCGAATCTCGGGCTGCTTCCGGTGTGGAGTATATCGGTGAGGCGGTGAAGCTGGCGGCTAAATATTTTCGTAATGTAGGCATTGAAATTTATCCGTTGAACAGTGAGGAATATCGTTATCTCAACCAATGCGGCGCCGATTTTGTTTCTGTTTATCAGGAAACCTATCATACGGATAAATATGAACAGGTGCATTTAAGTGGGCATAAGCGAGTGTTTCCCTATCGGTTTTACGCGCAGGAGCGGGCACTTTTAGGCGGTATGCGTGGTGTAGCTTTTGGAGCGCTGTTGGGGCTGGATAATTTTCGTAAAGATGCTTTTTCTGCTGGTTTGCATGCCTATTACACGCAGCAGAAATATCCGCAGGCTGAAATTTCGTTTTCCTGTCCTCGTATGCGGCCTTATTTGAATAGGGCGGATAATAACCCTAACGATGTGCATGAAACGCAGCTATTGCAGGTCATGCTGGCTTACCGGCTGTTTTTGCCATACGCCGGTATTACCATCTCTACCAGAGAACGGGCTGGCTTCCGCGATCATGTAGTAGGTATGTGCGCCACAAAAATTTCTGCCGGCGTGCAGGTGAGTGTGGGCGGTCATGAGGAAGCAAAGAAGGGTGACGAGCAGTTTGAAATCTCGGATTCCCGCAGTGTAGCAGAGGTGGACGCCATGCTGCGAAAGAGGGGGCTGCAGCCGGTATATATCGATTATGTGCGGGTGTGAAGATATGGAGACGGAAGTTATAGCAGTGACCAACCGCAAGCTGTGTAATGGCGATTTTTTGCAGCAAGTGCGGCGATTAGCTCGTTCCGGCGTGT
Source organism: uncultured Peptococcaceae bacterium (assembly GCA_902462325.1). GTDB lineage: Bacteria > Bacillota > Peptococcia > Peptococcales > Peptococcaceae > UBA7185. Next base: position 7,482 of record CABQBF010000099.1, on the reverse strand, counting down.
CGGCAGTTATTTTAAGGGAAAAAGATTTATCAGAAGATGCATATTTGCAGTTAGCCCGACAATGCCAACAAGCAGTGGAATCTTACGGTGTGCCGTTGATACCGAATCAGTATGTTGCGGTTGCTAGGGCGTTGCAGCTTAAGCAGATACAGGTATCGTTTCCGCTATTTGCTGATAACTATAAATCGTTCACAGACTTTGAACGGGTTTGGGTATCAGTGCATAGCAGGGAAGAAGCTTGGCAAGCAGAACAGTGGGGCGCTGGCGCACTGATTGCCGGACATATTTTTGCCACCGCTTGTAAAAAAGATGTAGCACCGCGGGGATTGGAATTTTTGCAGCAGATTTGTGAGAATGTGTCCATCCCTGTGTATGCCATTGGCGGTATCAATGCAAAAACCTATCCACTGTTGCAACAGAGCGGCGTGGCCGGTGCTTGTGTGATGAGTCAATCCATGACACAGGAAAATTTTTTCTGGCAGATTGGTTGACAAAAAAAACAGAAGGTATTACAATATAGAAGCTATGAATTTCATATACTTCTATATCGGGATGTGGCTCAGCTTGGTAGAGCGCCTCGTTCGGGACGAGGAGGCCGCAGGTTCGAATCCTGTCATCCCGACTTCTAATCAAAAGGCTTCAAATGTGCAAGTCCTCTCAACAAAGCACATTTGAAGCCTTTTTCGATGTCTAATTTTTTGCACTGGCTAATAAATTTTGGATATGATTCTACAAATAACTTCTTTTATCCAAAAAAACATTATATCGTTTACGATGCCCTGGAGTGGTCCATCAATCTTCAATTCTGACATAAGGAAATTGGAAAAAATTTTTCCAGCAGCGTCGGGTTTTTTGTATTAATAATGCTTCGCTTCACTTTTGATATCAACAGCTTTACAACACTTATGCGCATATGATTAGACCGCCAAAGCAGTTTTGCTTTTCTTTTTCTGTGTTGCTCTGGATAGTGGTAAGGACGATGTGAACATTCAACTAGAGAACGAATCTCGCCATCATAGCGTTTACGCCGACGGTAGCGCTTCATCTGAATCTGCAAATCCTCATAAGAATAAAATTATAAGTAATTGTAAAAAAGTTCCTGATCGTTGCGGTGACTGTGTTCCACTTTGCCATTATACCAAGGTGTTCTGGGATGAAGCAACTTATGTGTGATATGGAGTTTCTCACAAAGCACACCTAAGTGGATGAATTTCATGTGGCAAATATCGTTTGCTCCATATTATAATTTCCATGATGATTGAGTCCTTTTGTTGAGGTTTGGGTTGTGGTGACTTGTATTCTGACATACTCAATTGTTTTTTTACCTCTGGTCTCGCATCAAGTGTAACGCCACGAATGTGTAACTCCACAAATAATAATTTTTAAGTTTAAATATGCCCCTTGACAGGTGATACTAGAACTTATAAAATTAATAGATGGAAGTCTTGTATGAAATTGCACCTGTCTTTGGTCAGGTTGTATATATAAAATTGTAGCATGGTGGGAAATGCAAATGTGCATAGAGAATGATACTGTGAACTGCAGGTTTATATATGGATAAGGGAGTAGTCTGATCATTTGGTCGGCGGCAATTTCAGCAAATCGAAATTCGGTTTGCTTTTTTTGTGGTTGGAGGAAGGCTTTGCCAATCTAGCAAAGCGAAACATTCTGCCGGGTGCGTGCGTAACATGCAGCGTGCAGGCAGAAAGCGTCAAGGCCAGAAAGAGATTTCCGATGCTTATTTATTATAATGTTTTAGAACTTTGAAGAAGTTTGACAAGAAAGGAGGAATTGCGCAAGATATGACAACACCTACAATTGTTATCTGTATTGTGGTTGCCGTCCTGGTTGGAGTGGCAATTGGCTATATTGCGAGAAAAACAGTAGGAGAATCAAAAATTAAGTCTGCCGAGGATGAAGCAGCAAGAATTATGGAAGAAGCCACTAGAAACACGGATGCCATCCGTAAGGAGGCTATTTTAGAGGCTAAGGACGAGGCTTATAAAATCCGTAATGAAGCGGAGCAGGAAGTGAAGGAACGTCGGGCAGAGCTGCAGCGTTCTGAAAAACGCCTGATTCAAAAAGAGGAGTCCTTGGACAGAAAATCCGAAACGCTGGAACAAAAAGAACAGCGGATGCAAAAGACCGAAACGCAAATTGAAAAGGTTCGGGCAAGTGTGGAAGCGCTGTATGAACAGCAAGCTGCCGAATTGGAGCGGTTGGCCAATTTAACTGCGGAAGAAGCAAAAGAGCAGCTTTTACGTAAAGTAGAAGAAGAAATCCAGCATGAAACTGCGGTTATGATTAAGGATATGGAGACTGCAGCGAAGGAGCAGGCTGACAAAAAAGCGCGGGAGATTATCTCTTTGGCCATTCAGCGTTGTGCAGCTGATCATGTGGCGGAAACAACCGTATCGGTAGTGGCGCTTCCAAATGATGAAATGAAGGGCCGTATTATCGGACGGGAAGGCAGAAATATTCGTACCTTGGAAACCTTAACTGGCATTGATTTAATTATTGATGATACGCCAGAAGCGGTGATTTTGTCTGGCTTTGATCCTATTCGTCGTGACATTGCCAGAGTAGCGCTGGAAAAACTGATTGTAGATGGAAGAATTCATCCGGCCCGCATTGAAGAAATGGTAGAACGGGCGCAAAAGGAAATTGATCAGAAAATTCGGGAGGAAGGCGAACAGGCTACCTTTGAGACGGGCGTACATGGTCTGCATCCTGAAATTATTAAGCTGTTGGGTCGTCTGAAGTATCGGACCAGTTATGGACAGAATGTGTTGAATCATTCCATCGAGGTTGCTCATTTGGCTGGCATGATGGCTGCCGAATTGGGTGTGGACGTACAACTGGCTAAACGTGCTGGTTTGTTGCACGATTTAGGGAAAGCCGTGGATCATGAAGTGGAAGGGCCCCATGTTTCGATTGGCGCCGATTTGGCAAAACGCTATCGGGAATCGAAGGATGTTATCAATGCGATTGAAGCTCATCATGGCGATGTGGACCCTCGTACTGTGGAAGCAGTTTTGGTTGCTGCTGCTGATGCTGTGTCAGCGGCTCGTCCAGGCGCTCGCCGGGAAACGTTGGAATCCTATCTGAAACGGTTAGCTAAACTGGAGGAAATCGCCAATGAATTTGAAGGCGTGGAAAAATCCTTTGCCATTCAGGCTGGCCGTGAAATTCGCATTATGGTCAAACCGGATAAAGTGGATGATGCTGGTGCTGTGAAGTTGACCCGTGACATTGTGAAACGAATTGAAAAAGAACTGGAATATCCGGGACAAATTAAAGTTGTGGTGGTGCGGGAGACCCGTTCCGTCGATTATGCAAAATAAAGAAAATAAGATACCCGCTGATTGTTGCAGAAATCTGCAACAATCAGCGGGTTTTTATATGCCTTTCAGAGCAGGAAAGTGCTTGTGTCTATCTGCTGAAATTTATAGGCCGTAAAAGTCATATTTTTTCAGCATATTAATAAACAGGCGGGCGGCTGGTGTAACCGGCAGGGTTTTGTTGGTAACCAAATTGATGACGGATTTGGGACTGTCTACAATGGGCAGTGCCGTTAAGTCTTTATGTTTAAAGTACAGCTTGCGAAATTCAAAAGCAGTAATGACAGAAACGGCCAGATTGCGCCGGAGCATCATTTTATGGAAAGCGGTATTGTTAGAAAAAAACTGATGAGATTGAGCAACTGGCAGATGCTCTTGGCTTGCTGCGAGTATGTAAGGATTGTTGTCAAAGCGTACGCTGGGGACATCATGAAAGCTGTCCATGTTTAACGTTTTCTGATTTTTGAGTGGACTATTGACATTGCAACATGCAATGAATTGGTCTGAGAATAGTTTTTCAATGGCGATGTTTTCTGCAAGATGGTAGCCGTCCTTTTGTTGCGTAGATGAGTTGTTCAGCAAAAATTCCGGTGTGAAAATAAGGCCAAAATCGCCCTGCCCTTGCGAGATGGCATCAATGATATCAATATTTTCTTTTTCATAGAGCGTAATTCGTACCCGGGAATATTTTCTGATATATTGCTCCAGTAAATCTACTAACAGTGGCTCCAGCACACGGCTGTGGCAGAAGATTTGTAAGGTGCCTTCTGGAGCGGGTAGTTGTTCTTCTGTGGGACTGGCACTGGAAGAAAGTTCTTCTTTTAAGTCTTTATAGACATCTAAGATTGGCCGCGCTTTTTGTAGAAATAAAGCGCCTTCTGCAGTTAATTCGGCGCCGCGGTTGGTGCGTTCTAGCAGGGAAACGCCAAATTCTTCTTCCAGTTTTGTCAAAGAAAAGCTCAAGGCTTGCTGGCTAATAAAAAAACGTTGGGCTGTTTGGGTAATTGAGTGGGTCTTGGAGATATCGTCCAGATAAATGATTTGCTCTGTTTTCATTGTCTTTCCGCCTTTCTTATGCATGCAATTTTTTTTAGAGTAACATAAAAAGAAGAGTCCTGCAACAAAAAAGATAACGCGCAAAAAAAATGTGTCAGTTTTCCTCTGTTGGACAAATAGTTTAAATTTCGTTAAATTGTATTTATAAAGTTTTTTAATTCATTATATTAGATTCTGTAAAGAAGGTATGAAAGAATATAACCATGAATAGCGTGGGAGTAAGATTCATTTAGGGAGATAAAGGCCAAGACTGCAAAGCTTTGATATAAAGGGCTTTCATGACTTTTTTCCCTAACAACTTAACAGAACCTTATATTTAACAAGGAGGAATTATTATGACAGCATTAAACAACAAAGTTTTGATTCTGGGTGTCGACGGTTTGGATCCCAGTTTGACGATGCGTTTTCGTGCCGAGGGAATTATGCCGAATTTTGACAAATTTATTGCCAGAGGCAGCGCTCGCAAAGATTTGCGTATGCTGGGAGGTGTTCCTACTATTACGCCGCCAATGTGGACTTCTCTGGCCACTGGTGCTACGCCAGCCACCCATGGGATTACCTGTTTCTGGGGTCAGTCCAAGCATGAAATGTCTACGATGACCTATAACTTGAATTCTAGAAAATGTAAAGCGGAACAATTATGGAATGTCACAGCTGCTAATGGTATGAAAACATTAGTATGGCATTGGCCGGGTAGTTCTTGGCCGCCAAGTTCAGATAGTCCTAATTTGCATGTAGTAGACGGTACCCAACCTAATGCGATTGGCAATGGTGATTGCGTGGTAGATGACGATAAGCTGATTTATGCTTCCACATCAATTGAAAGAGTCATGTTTAAAGCAAAGGTACCCAATACCTCTGGAGCCGGTTGTGTTATCAATGATGTGCCAGTGACAAAAGCGAGAGATGATGTCAACGAATCAGATTATGGCAGCGCGGAAGAAATGAAAAGCTTGATTCTCAGCGAACATGAAGGGGATATGGCTGCCGATGCTTTGCCCGTTGATATTGTAAATTCTCCGATTACAGATCCAACCGGCTGGGTTGCAGCCACGCCGAATGGGGCAAAAGAAATGACCATTTTGGTGAATAATGGCATGACAAAACGGCCAGCGTTGATTTTGAAAAATGCAGAAGGGAGATATGACAAAGTTGCCGTCTATAAGAATAAAAAGGCAACGGAACCGATGGCTGTATTGGATGATGAATTGGCTGTCAATATATTGGACGAATTGAGCAAGGACGAGGTAACGGTAAAGGTAAACCGGAATATGCGCTTATTGAGTATTGCGGAAGACGGTAGTGAAGTGCGTATTTGGTTCAGTCCAGCCAAAGATATTGAGAAAGATCTTTTGTGGCATCCCACATCATTGAAGAAAAGTGTGCTAGAAGCTGTCGGTCCGGTACCATGTACTTCTATGGCGGAGGCCCGTAACGAAAGTCTGGTAAAAACAGCATTACTGCCCTCCTGGGATGTATATTGCCAGTGGCAGGCCGATGCACTGCAGCATTTGATTGATACAGAAGGTTATCAGGTAATCTTCTCTCATCTGCATAACGTAGATGCATGTGGTCATCTGTTCTGGTATTTGAGTAAAGATCGTCCAAAAATCGGCAATCATGGCAAGCTGTACGAAGACGCTATTGAATGGGCTTATCGTTGCACCGATGCTTATATTGGTTCTTTTCTGCATTATCTGGATGAAGGCTGGACAGTTTTGATTATTTCTGACCATGGTCTGTTAGTACCACCAGAAGATGATATTCCATTGTTGGGCGATGGATTTGGCTGTAACATCCGTGTGATGGAGGAATTGGGCTATACAGTTTTGAAGAAGGACGAAAATGGAAACGAGTTGCGGGATATTGATTACAGTAAAACAAGAGCTGTTGCCAACCGCGGCAATCATATTCATATCAATTTGAAAGGCCGTCAGCCGGAAGGAATTGTGGAACCAGCAGATAAATATGCGTTGGAAACACAAATTATTAGTGATTTGTATAATTATCGCAATGCGGAGGGGAAACGGATTGTTTCCATTGCGCTGCGCAATAAAGATGCCGAGATTTTAGGGTTGTCTGGTGAAGAATGCGGTGATATTTTATATTGGCTGGAAGAAGGCTTTAACCGTCTGCACGGCGATTCGTTGTCGACCTTCCAGGGCATGCATGGTAGTTCGGTATCACCAATTTTCATTGCTGCTGGTGTAGGCATCAAAGAAAACTATGTAACAGAACGTACCGTGCGCACCATTGACGTGGCCCCAACTGTTGCGACAATTTTGGGTGTACCAATGCCGGCACAATGTGAAGGCGCTCCTGTTTATCAAATTTTTATGGAAGCATAAATATTGTAGAAAACGATAGTGTTTATGATAAATAGCAAAATGTTTAAAAAGTATATTTTTTCAAGATTAGGTTATAGCATGAATGAAAACATAGAGTAATTCTTTATTTAGTGAGTGATTCGTACGTTTTTCATACAAATCACTCACTTTTTTATGAACTGGCCTAAAAAATTTGTTGTTAAATTATATATACTTTTTAAGATTCCTTTTTAGATTTTATATAATAAAGAAAAACGGATTTATTAAACAAATGATAAATGTTTTAGTATTCAAATGGAAAAGAGGGATTGGTATGTCAACAACAGCTGAAAATAAAAAAATGGTCGGCTATATTCATATTGCAATTATGTTGGTGATAACATTTGGTGTTGGCTTTTTGCCTCCTTTTGGGCAAATTACGGAATTGGGCATGAAGGTGCTTGGCTGTTTCCTTGGCGTTGTTTATGGATGGATTTTTATTGATTTGTTATGGGTCAGCTTTTTTGGCTTCGCCGTATTAACCATGACCGGTTATGCTACTGCCAATGAAGTACTGGCAAGTGGTTTCGGCAATGCGACCTTTTTAATGGTTTTACTTGGTGCTGCTTTTGCCGAATGTTTAAATCAGATTGGCGTTACAGAAGGAATTGCTTACTGGTTGTTGAGTAAAAAGATATTTGTTGGAAAACCATGGTTATTAATTGGGGCACTCTGTGTTTGCGCGTTCTTAATGAGTATGGGCAATGGTGGTGTAGCGG
>CABQBF010000098.1 GCA_902462325.1 uncultured Peptococcaceae bacterium | reverse complement strand
CCTCTAGATAAACAGTTTTATTATTTCAACTGTCTACCTAAAGGGGAGCATATCATATATTTGGTACTGCCCTTTCTTTTTATAATTTCCCCTAGGAAGAAACACAAATGCGCCAGAGCAAAATATATAACCTTAAAAAACAGCATCATGGCTTTCTGTGGTTTACTTATTCGCTTCGCCTAAATTCCAGCCCTCTACCCGCTGTCGGATTTCTACAAAGCTGCGGTAACGGCCCTCCTGCTGCAGTAAGGTCTGATGAGTACCCCGCTGCACAATCCTGCCGTCCTCCACTACTAATATTTGATCAGCCTGTTCAATGGTCGCCAACCGGTGGGCGATGGTGATGATGGTTTTCCCTTTGGTCAGCTCTGAGATAGCGGCCTGAATGAGATGCTCGTTTTCCGGGTCCACGCTGGCTGTCGCTTCATCTAAAATGATGATGGGCGCGTCCTTCAGAATGGCTCTGGCAATGGAGATACGCTGCTTTTCACCGCCGGACAAGGTGCTGCCGCCTTCGCCGATGACTGTATCATAGCCCTGGGGCAACGCCATGATAAACTCGTGGCAGCATGCTTTTTGAGCCGCCGCTATCATTTCCTCCTGAGTAGCGTCCGGCTTGCCAAAGCAAATGTTGTTGCGGATAGTGTCGTGAAACAAATATACATTCTGGAAGACCATCGAAATATGCTGCAGTAAGCTGTCGCAGGTCAATTCTCTGACATCATGGCCGCCTACCTGTATGCTGCCGCTGTCCACATCGTAAAAACGGGCAATCAGATTGCAAATTGTGGTTTTCCCGCTGCCCGACGGCCCGACTATGGCTGTAGACGTTTTTTCAGGAATAGTAAAGCTCACATCCTGCAAAATTTTTCTTTCGCCATAACTGAAATCCACATGCTGAAAGGCTACGTCAAATGCAGTCAAAGGAATATCCCTGCCGTCCTTATCAATATAATTGTTGGCCTTTAAAGCCTCCAACTGGTCCATGGCTGTGTCAATCACACCCAGCACATGGGCGCTGTCGCTGATAGGCTCTAAACCGGAAAAAATGTTAAAAGAGAAAAAGACAAACATCAGCATAAGCGGCAACACCATCTGACCTGTCATGCCCAGATAGCAGGCTGCTCCTGCCAGAGCCACCGAAGCCGTCTTCAGCGCCAATAAATGCAGGCAGTTGGCAGGGGTATAGCCCCACTCAATGGTCAGACAACTATCCCGACTGTCCCGGCAGGCTTTGGACAGAGCCGCTATAGAAGCGCCGTCCTGTCCGAAGGATTTCACCACCGGCAGGCCCCGCGTATATTCTAGGATGGCAGCCGTTAAATCCCTTCCGGCTTTAGCCGCTACCGGCGCATTTTTGACGCTGTGCTTGGAAATCAGCAGCAAAAACAGAAAAGACAACGCCGCACCTGCCAATGCAATCAACGAAACCAGCGGATTGATAATCAGCAAGCAAAGAAAAATGACCAGAAAGTTCAGATACCCGCCCACAAAATTGTCAATCATTCGCATCCCCATATTTTCCAGCGTATGCAGGCCGGTGGTAATGGAATTTAAAATATTGCCGGTATTGACCTGCTGAAAATAGCCCAGAGAAACCCGCTTCAGGGCCTCTCCGATGGCCAGACGGTCCCGCGCCGCCAGCTCATAGCTGATGGTTTCTTGAAATTTGGCCCGCAGGTAGTCGAACAAAAACCGCAGGAAAATCAGACCTGCTATGAGGACAAAGCTAAGCCAAATCCAGTTGACAGCAAACACCCCATTGCCGCGGGCAGCCTCCAGTAAAAGTCCCACAGTATAAGCCGCCACCATCACCGGCAAGGCAGCAAACCAGGTAGAAAAAAAGGAAAATACAAATCCAATATACAGATTTCCCTTCCATTTGCCACACCAATTTATAATCCGTTTTATCGTCTTAAACATACTTTGTTTCCCCCTTTCCGGCGACAGAAACCGCCCAATCTTTAGCGCCGATATGCGCCTGCCACAGATCCCGATAAAGGGGACAATGGTCCAGCAGTGCGCTTTGTTTGCCCTGCGCTACAATACTGCCCTTTTGCAGTACAATAATATTGTCCGCTTTTTGTATCGTCGAGAGCCGGTGGGCAATTACCAGCAGTGTTTTGCCCTTAGACAGCGCGGCAATACTCTGCTGAATTTTTTCCTCATTCTCTGGATCGGTGAAGGCTGTAGCCTCATCCAAAATAACGATAGGCGCATCCTTTAAAATCATACGAGCGATAGCAATGCGTTGTTTTTCACCGCCGGAAAGCCGTTTGCCCGCTTCCCCTGCCGGTGTATCGTATCCCAATGGCAGCTTTAAAATAAAATCCTCACATTGCGCTGCCCGCGCTGCGGCAACCACCTCGTCATCGCTGGCATTAGGCCGTCCTAACCGAATATTTTCTTTCAGCGAGCATCCAAACAGAAAATTGTCCTGGGTTACAAAGCTGACCGTATCAGCCAATTGCTTCAGCGGCATAGTCTTGATATCTACGCCGCCGATGGTAATGCTGCCTGCTGTAACATCCCAAAAGCGGGCAATCAGCTTGGCCACTGTAGATTTTCCACTGCCGGAAGGCCCTACCAGCGCAGTAAAGCTGCCTTGCGGCAAGGTCAAGCTGATGCCGTGCAGTACTTCCTGTCCCGCTGCGCCTGTATAGGAGAACCGCACATCCTGTAGCCGCACTCCATAGCCCGCCAACGCCGCCGGTGTCTGCGGTTCCGGCAGCGCCTCCATCTCCAGATATTGCTGCAGCTCCTCCACAGTCATCTGCACCTGCTTTATGCTGTTGCTGAATACCTCCAGCTTGGCCAGCGAGCTCACCATAGACATAGACAGCATTATGCATAGCGTAGCCTCTGCCGCTGTGATTGCGCCGTTGGCACCCAAAAATAAACACATTGGCAGCGTACCCAGCAGCGTAGAGGGAAACAGGGCAAAGGCCAGCTTAAAGGTCACCCAGGTGGAGGTGAGCCACTTTATAACAAAGGTTTTGTAATCCAAGATGGCATTGGCATATTTTTCATAAGACATCCCGGCCCGGCCAAAGGCCTTGATAACCTCGATGCCTTCAATATACTCTACAATGGTGCTGTTCATGTAGGCATTGGACTGATTATACTTGTCAAAATTTTTCCCGCTGATTTGAAAAGTCAAAACCATGCAAAACAGTGAAAAGGGTACTGTAATCAACGAGGCCAACGCGACGCGCCAATCGATAACCGCCAAGGCCAGCAGACTGACAACAGGCAGCAGCAAATGACCGGTACCCTCGGGAATCATATGGGCCAAAGGCGGCTCGATATCCTCAATCTTATCCACCATGATATTTTTGATTTCTCCGATAGAATGGGCCTCCACCTCCCCTAACGGCGCGTGCAGAAACCGATTGGCCACCTGCAGCCGCAGATTTTCTAAAATATGATAGGCTGTATAGTGGGATAAGCCGGTAGACAAACCAAAAAACACCACCTTGATACCATAGGCCAGCAATGCCAGCCCGCACCAACGCAAAATCAGCCCGGTGGATAGCGCGTTATCCACAAAGGCCGCAATCAGGCGAAACATGCAATAATAGGGCAGCAAGCCAGCAATCACACTGGTGATGGATAGCACTACCGAACCAATCAGCTTTCCGCGACTGTCCTTAGCATAAGCCAATAAGCAGGCAAACCAGCCGGCATTTCTTGTTTGTGTGTGCATGATGCAAACACTCCTTTCAATATAAAAATGGTGATGCCAATCTGACACCACCCTTATCATACATCATCCTATTATTTTTCTCCGCTCCGTGTCGTCTGTTTTGTCCTGATTGGACCAGCGTTTTTGCTTCACTTGCGACGGCTACGATACTCGGTGGGTGACAACCCCATCACCCTGCGAAATGCTATAGAAAATTTGCTGGGGCTATCGTAGCCCACCTTGCCGGCAATTTCTGTTATGCTGAGCTTGCGCTGCTGCTGTAGCATAACGGCGGCTTGATTCATGCGGTATTGCAGCAGCCAACCGCCGATGGTATTGCCATAAATAGCTTTAAAGCAGAGTTTCATGGGCGTCAACGGAATTTCAAACCGCTGGGACAATTCCGCCTGCGTGAAATGCTCCGCCAGGTGTTCCATTAAAAACCGCTGTATCGCTTTCGTTTTTTCTACCTGTATTTTATAAAAATAGGGCTTTTCCATTTTGGGTTCTGTAAACTCCAAAGCCTCCAGATATAATAATAGCTCCAGAATTTTCACTTTAAAGTATGGCAGTTTAATCTGCTCCGGCACCGCGTATAAATCGGCAAAAATATGCTCTATGGAGCAGGCTTTGTGCAGCACCACCGGATAACGGTCCTGACAAAATTTTTGCCGCAACTTTTGCAGTTCAACCGGAAAATCCTTAATTTCTAAAGGTACGGATTGACAAGCAATTTCCATATCAAAAGAAACCATGGCCCCATGATAATGAGAAAGCGGCATTTCAAACCGTCCGGTATGGGTTAAGCGGCTATCCAGCTTCAAATCGCCCGCCTCCACATAAGAATAGGCGTCGTTCTTGGCCATATATTCCAGTCGCCCTTCCCGGCAATGGTCAATACAAAAAACATCCCGGCCAGGCTGAAAGGCCGAATCAAAATAGCGCATGTGAAAATCATTATAGGCCAGCGCCACGCCAGGAAACACCTCGTACATGGTCAGCGTCCCGCTGCCGGTTTCATTGTGGAATTGATAAACCATACCGCCGTCCCGCTCCCCAATCTGGCAGCACTGGTCGCAATGTAACATGGAACGATACATGATTTTCCCGCCTTTCTAGATAGTTCCTTCTTCTTTATATTACACCTCGCTAACTGTATCATAAAAAGAATTCTGCCTGATTCTATTCAGGATATCCCTTATGTTGTTCTTTGTCTATTCCATTTGGTTCACATTGTCCCATTTAGACAGCTTTATCATAGCACAAACGCCTTCTGCCGGCAATGTCAAAAAGCCGCTTTTGCCGATATCGGATGTCCGGCAAAAACGGCTCTTCATCTGCTGCTTGTTTTCTCTCAAGCCAATTTCCAGTTGGCAGCCTCCTGGCGCAAGCCGATAAAATCAGCATAGATGCCTTTTTCCTGCAGCAATTGCTCATGGGTGCCCCGCTGTACAATCTTGCCCCCGCTCAGCACCAAAATCTGTTCGGCGTGGCGCACCGTTTTTAAGCGATGGGCAATCATAACTATCGTTTTATCGTGGGTTAAGGCGTCGATGGCAGCCTGCAGCTCCACTTCGGTTTCCGGGTCTACGCTGGCGGTGGCTTCATCTAAAATGATAATGGGTGCGTCTTTCAAGATGGCGCGGGCAATGGAAATACGTTGCTTCTCGCCGCCTGATAAGGTGCCGCCGCCCTCGCCGATAACTGTATCGTAGCCATCGGGCAACGTCATGATAAATTCGTGGCAGCAAGCCCGCTTAGCCGCTCCCACCACTTGGGCGTGGGTGGCGTCCGGCTTGCCGAACTTGATATTATTCTCAATGGTATCCTGGAACAAATACACATTCTGAAAAACCATAGAAATATTTTTCATCAGGCTATCCAGCTTATATGCCCGCACATCATGGCCGCCTATGGTGATTTGACCGCCATCCACATCCCAAAAACGGGCAATCAGATTGCACAGCGTCGTTTTGCCGCCACCGGACGGTCCTACCACAGCAGTGGTGGTTTTTTCCGGGATGGTAAAGCTAACACCGTCTAAAATTTTACGGTCGCCATAAGAGAAGCTGACGTTTTCAAAGCAAATATCCCTATGGGATGGCGTGAGCTCTTGCCCCTCAATATCCATCACCGGCGTATCGTCGATAGAATTGGCCTTGTCCATAGCAGCGCCCAGCATCTGCAGATTGTCGGACATATTGCCGGCACTTTCTAGTTCCCGATAAATCATAAACGATACGATTAACATCAACAGGCACCGCTCTATTGGCAAGGTACCGGCTGCATAGAAGCTCAGGGAGCTGACAACAAGCAATACACTGAATAGCTGCACCACTATCTGCCGCACCGCCGAATAAGGAACCACCGAGCGTTCCAGAGACAAAGCGCGCTCACAGCTTTCCGCTACCCGTTTCTGCACAGCCTGATTGTTATCCTTTTCCAAACCGTAGGCTTTCACCACGCCCATACCCTGAATATATTCCAGCACCGCTTCCACCAAATTTTCCTGGGCCTGCTGCCGGGCTGGGCCGGTCTTTTGCATGGCCCGCTGAGATAATTCGGTAGCCAGCAAATAGCAGCCAATGCCGACCAGAGAGATCAGCCCCAACCGCCAATCGGCTATGGTCAGCATCAAACACAGTGCCACCGTGTTCAAAAAGCCACCGATTACCATCACCAGACAACGGGCGGCATTGTTTTCTACATCGCCTAGCGTGGTGGTAACCACTGCCGTGATATTGCCTAAGCTGTTTTTATTAAAATAGCCCATGGGAATATAGCGCAAACGGTCCCCAATGTGAACTCGCTTCTCCGCCACCATAAAATATCCGGTTTCCGTTTCCATATTGCTGGAGCAATAGGAGCACAGGATTTTGCCTGCCACAGAAACCAGCATAATGGCCACCACCGGCCACAGGTTTCCCAGCTCTGCGGAAACCACCATGTCCAAGGTCAGCATCAGCGCCATAAATTGTAATGCGGAAAAAACAGCGCCAGCAAAAGCTACCAGCATGGATTTTAGCAACAGCCCTCGACGGCTGCCCGCAAAGTCAAAGATTTTTTTCAAAATACCAAACATCGTCACTCCTCCTTTCAGGCTGCATCCCGCGTACCCAGATAGGCCTTCCACATCTGCCCGTAAAGCGGACAATTGGCCAGTAACGCTTCCTGCTTGCCCTGGCCCACAATCCGGCCCTGCTCTATCACCACAATCTGATCGGCATCTACGATGGTAGACAGACGATGGGCGATTACAATCAGCGTTTTTCCCTTTGTTAAAGCATAAATGGCCCGCTGAATCAGCGCTTCGTTTTCCGGGTCTACGCTGGCTGTGGCCTCGTCTAAAATAACGATAGGCGCATTCTTCAGCATGGCCCGGGCAATAGAAATCCGCTGCTTTTCGCCACCGGAAAGATGGCCGCCACCTCCGCCGCAAATAGTGTCGTAGCCCTGTTCCAAAGCGCGGATAAATCCGTCGCAACCCGCGGCCTTCGCCACTGCCTCCACCTCGGCATCGGTGGCATCTAACCGGCCCATGCGGATATTCTCCCGCACCGTACGGTCAAACAGATAATTGTCCTGCGACACATAGGCAATTTGGCTATTGAGCTGCTCCAACGGAATCTGCCGCAAATCAACGCCGCCCAGAGTGATGCTGCCGCCGGTCACATCCCACAAACCGGCAATCAGCTTGGCAATGGTGGATTTGCCGGAGCCGGAAGGCCCCACCAACGCTGTAACCGTTCCCGGCTCGATGGTTAGGTCAAGACCATGCAGGATTTCCTTCTCTGCCTTTCCGTAGCGGAAGCGAACCTGCTGCAAGACGATGCGCTGTCCGGCCAGCGCCGCCTTCTGCGTGGGCCGGACCAGCTCCGGCCCCTCTAAAATTCCGGCAATTTCCGCCACATTGGTACCAACCACCGCCAGCTCATCCACAAAGGACATAGCAGCCAGAAGCGGCCCTGTCAACCCCAGCGACAGTACAATAATCGTTAAGAAGTGGTCGGCCGATAAGCTACCACCAGACCAGAGCAACAGTCCCACCGGTAAAATAGGCAACAGCACCGCCGGCGTTACCGATTGCATGGTAGCCATGTATTTTTGGTTATCAGCCATCCAATCCACATAGTATTGGGCATTGTCTGTCACCGCGTCGGCATATCTTCGATAGGAACCTGCACTCTGACTAAAGGCCTTCACCACTTGAATGCCGCCCACATATTCCACAATGGCGTTGGCCATACGGCGGCCCGTTTCCACAGCTCCCTGCCAGCGCACCGCATAGGTTTTGCTGCTTTGAGAAGCTACCAGCAGGCCAATCACAGTTGTCAATAAGCTGGCCAAACCCATCCGCCAATCTAACGCAAAAATATAAATGGCAATGGCCAAGGGCACCAGAATATTGGAAGTCATTTCAGGAATGAGATGGGCCAGCGTAGGCTCCATGCCCTCCACCCTGTCCACAATGGTAGTCTTATACTGCCCCGAAGGCGTATCCAGAATGGTTCCCATCGGCATACGGGACAATTTGGTCAGCAACGCCTTGCGCAGTTCCCGCAAGGTATGATAGGTGGCTGTATGTGATATGGCCGTTGAGCAGGTCGAAAAAACAGCCTTGCCCACATAACCGGCCAACATCACACCACAAAAGGGCAAGCACTGCCGCAAATCTGCCCCACCAAGCAATAAGCCAATCATAGCCGCAATGCAAAAATAGGCAACCATATTGCAGGCCACACCCAACACCGCCAATAGCACCGCACCGTAAAAGCCGCTGTGATAAGGCCCTGCCCAAACCCATAACTTCGCAAAGGGTGATTGTTTTTCTATTTCTTCCATAAATAAAGCTCCTTTCATTAGCTCTAGCTAACTGTCTGGGAAAAGAGCAGGGAGCCCAACTTATGAGATCCCCAAAATCTTAAACCAGCCAGCAGAATAAAATTCACGCAGGCTTTCCATGTGTCCATAGGCTTTTTCACGGGACATATCGTGCCGTACCGTTTCAAACATGCCATGAAACAAGGCGCTGGATAAAATATGAATGAGACTGTCATCCATCTCCCGAACCGGAAGCCCTTCCTCCTGCATACGGTCAATCAACCGTCGGCCTGATTCGGACTCGATGTCAATCAGCGTATCCAGATAGTGTTCATATTTTGTGCCTGTAGCGCAGCACACAATCAGTTTAAAAGCGTCAAAATGGTCATAAATATAGGCCATCATCCAAGCCGCGCTGTCATCGGATACCTCTGGCAAGCCAGCTAACTGATGTTGCAGCGGTTTTTCCGCAAACACTCTCTGCTGCTCCCGATAGGCTGCTTCCAGGGTATCGGCAGGCTCCTGTACCAAGGCGTCCAGCAACGCCGCTTTATCAGTATAATAACGGTACAGCGCGCCAGTTGTAACACCTGCCGCCGCCGCAATACTGCGCATAGATGCACCTTGAAAGCCCCGCTCCAAAAATTCCTGTTTTCCTGCTTCTAAAAGTTTTTCCGCTAATTTTTCATTGACCGGTCTCATGGGCACCCCCCCTTAAAATAACATTGTTATCTGATAACAATGTTATTTTAAAACCTCTCCTGCCGCTTGTCAAGTAGCAATTGCCAAGAAAACCATAAAAAAATTTCTGAAAAGACTTGACCAGCCATAGAAAACATGATATGATATCAAAGTCGTCAACGACAAGCGGGCGTGGCGGAATTGGCAGACGCGCTAGATTCAGGTTCTAGTGGGAGCAAT
>CABQBF010000097.1 GCA_902462325.1 uncultured Peptococcaceae bacterium | reverse complement strand
CCAAGCAATATCCCACCGACTATTTGCCGGAGATTGCGCTGGCTGGGCGCTCCAATGTGGGAAAATCGTCGCTGATTAATAAATTTATCAATCGTAAAAATCTGGCCCGTACCAGCAGCAAGCCGGGCAAAACGCAAACCTTGAATTATTATCGCATCAATCAGGATGCCTTCTATTTTGTGGATTTGCCCGGTTACGGCTTTGCCCAGGTGAGCCAGAGTGTGAAAGAAAAATGGGGTCGGTTTATTGACGACTATCTGACCCGTCGGGAAAATTTGTGCGGCGTGATTCAACTGGTCGATTTGCGCCATCCGCCCAGCAAGGACGATATTGCCATGTATAACTGGCTGATGCACATGCATAAGGATGTGTTGGTGGTTGCTACGAAGTGCGACAAAATATCCAAAGGCCAGTGGCTGAAGCATGTGAAACAGGTGCGGGAAGGCTTAAAGGCCGATAAAAACCAGCCGATTCTGGTGTTCTCCGCTGAAACTGGGCAGGGGCTGGAAGAGTTGCACAGTTGGGTAGAAGCCCATGTGCAGGCAGCTTCCGCAGCGCCGGTGGAAGACTAAGCGGTTGTGTTGGAGCAGGGGGGAAGTAGGATGAAGCTTGCAGAGGCATTACAAGAAAGAGCAGACCTGAATCGAAAGATTGAGCAGTTAAAAGCCCGTTCAAACAATAATGTTTTGGTACAAGACGGCGAAAAGCCTGTGGAAGAACCGGAACTGTTAAAGCAAGAATTGGATGCAGCGATTGCCCGTTTGTCTTATTTGATAACGCAGATTAATCTGACAAACTGTGAAACCAAAGTGGACGGGCAGACGCTGACGGAACTAATTGCGCAAAAGGATGCCCTTACGTTGAAAATCCATCTGTATAAAGACATTGTTTATACGGCAAGCCAGACTGCCTATCGGGCAAGAAATACAGAAATCAAAGTGAAGTCGGCCATTTCGGTTGCAGACTGGCAGGCGGAGATTGACAAAATGGCCAAGAAACTGCGCCTTTTGGACAATCGTCTGCAGGAAAACAATTGGATTACAGAGCTGTTAGAATAATTTTTGCTGGCAGCATTTTGTTGGTAACAGAAGCAGGGCGAATGTCAGCGCGGCGACAGCGCAAGTCGCATCTGGGTTACACCGAAGAGCAGGTGTGGGGTTCGATTCCTCCAGAATTGTGATGCTCCCATTGGGTACAGGTGTATTGAAACAACGCATTGTCATAACCGGACATTGACTGCGGCTGCCAGGGCGGGAGCGGGGAAGTTTGACATAGTTTCATTGGAACATAAAATAGATAGCGGGCAGATCTCTGGTTTCAGATGACTGCCCGTTTTTATTTTTGATAGAAATACTGGAAATAACCGGTAAGGTGTGTTACAATAGAAAAACGAAAAAATGTTCTCATAAAATAAACGAAACGCAATGAACGGAACACAGAAGGGCAGGTGTAGTCATGTTACAGTTGCAGGAACCCATTACAGTATTAAAAGGCATTGGCAAGCAGCGGGCGTTGGATTTGCAGAAGCTGGGGATTGTCACCGTGGGCGATTTGCTGGGGCATTATCCCTATCGCTATGAGGATCGCTCTCACTTAAAGCCGCTGCGGGATATGCAGGAGGGCGATACGGAAACGGTGCTGGGTACCATTGTGCAGGCACAGGATTTGTATCCCCGCCGGGGGCTGAAGCTGCTGCGGGTAAGCCTGCGCTGCGCCGATGGCAATGCGGTGCTGGTGTGGTTTAACCAGAACCATCTCAAAGGCAAGCTGCAGCCCGGTTTGCAGATTGTGGCCACAGGCAAGGTCGGGAAAGGCCACGTGCGGCAGATTTCCGTCAGCGATTTTGAGCTGCTGGAGGATGCGGACGATTTGCGCAGCTTTCAGCGCATCATTCCAGTGTATCGGGGTACAGAACGCAACAGCAGTAAGGCTATCCGAAACTATATCGAACAGGTTTTACAGCAGGAAATAGCGGGTTTGGACGAATTTTTGCCGGAAGAACAGATAGGGCAATATCATTTGCTGGGCTATCGGGAAGCGGTTCGGCAAATCCATTTTCCCGATGATTGGCAGCAACTGAATATGGCGCGGCACCGCTTGGTGTTTGATGAATTTTTGGAGCTGACCCTGGGTTTGCAGCTGCATAGCATCATTGAAAAAAAGGCAGGCATTGCCCATGAGAAAGCGGAGCCGCTGGCTGGCCAGTTTTTTCGTCAGTTGCCCTTTGCACTGACCAATGCGCAAAAGAAAGTAATTTTGGAAATCAAAAAAGATATGGAGCGACCCACTGCCATGAAGCGGTTGGTGCAGGGGGATGTGGGCAGCGGGAAAACCATGGTGGCGGTTTATGCCCTGCTGAAGGCTGTCGCCGGCGGTTATCAGGCGGTGTTGATGGCGCCTACGGAAATTTTAGCCGAGCAGCATTATTTGAATTTAAAGGGAATGTTGGAGCCTTTGGGTGTGACGCCGGAGCTATTGACCGGCAGTTTAAGCAAAAAAGAGCGGGAGGTTGTTTACGATAAACTGCGTGATGGCAACTGCAAGCTGGCGGTGGGTACCCATGCGCTCATTCAAAAGCAGGTACAGTTCGCCAATTTGGGCGTGGTGGTCATTGATGAGCAGCACCGCTTTGGCGTGCGGCAGAGGCTGGCGTTGGAGAATAAAGGCCGGGCGCCCGATGTGTTGGTCATGACGGCAACCCCCATTCCCCGTTCTCTGGCGCTCACGTTGTATGGCGATATGGATTTGTCCATTATTGATGAGCTGCCGCCGGGCCGGCAAACTGTCAAGACCTATTGCATCGGAGAAGCCAAGCGGGAGGAGTTATACCGGTTTTTGGGCCAACAGATTGCCGCCGGGTATCAGATATATGTGGTTTGTCCATTGGTGGAAGAGTCGGAAAAAATGGATTTGGAAAACGCCACCCAACTGGCTGACCATTTGGCAGCCAATGTGTTTCCCCAGTATGCAATCGGCTTGCTGCACGGAAAAATGCATCCGCGGGATAAAGCGGAGATTATGGAACAGTTTCGCTCTGGCAATCTGCAAATTCTGGTATCTACCACAGTGATTGAAGTAGGTGTGGACGTGCCCAATGCCAACGTGATGGTCATTGAAAATGCGGAGCGTTTTGGCTTGGCCCAGCTTCATCAGTTGCGGGGACGGGTAGGGCGCGGCAGCAGTCAGGCCCATTGCTTTTTGGTGGCCGAGCCAAAAACAGAGGAAGGCAAAAGGCGTATGGCGGTGATGGTAAAAAGCAGCGACGGCTTCGCGATTGCGGAAGAAGATTTGTTGCTGCGGGGAGCAGGGGAGGTATTGGGTACCCGGCAGCATGGATTGCCCGATCTAAAAATAGCTGATTTGGTCCATGACGTGAAAATCCTGGAGCAAAGTCGCCAGTTAGCCGCTGAAATTACGGAAATTGGCCTGGAACAGCCCCAGTATGCAGGACTGCGGCAAAAAGCGGAGCGCGTGTATCAGCGGCGGTTACAGCTCCAGGATGGGCAGATATAAGTGAAAATTGACAAACAAAAAGCAGAAGCAACCATATCCATGCTTCTGCTTTTTGTTTATTCCTCCAACCCGAAGATGCGGTTGAATTTGCCTTTTTGGTGCAGCTCGATGATGTTGTCGTAGCCGCCCAGGAAGTTGTCGTCTACAAAAACCTGGGGCAGAGTGAGAAAGCTGGTTTCATCCTGCAGCATTTTTAATACTTCAGGATGCTCTGAGGTGTTGATTTCGGTAAATTCGATACCTTTGCGTTTTAAAAATAATTTGAGCTGCAGACAGAAGGGGCAGCGGTTCATGGTATATACGGTCACTTCTTTTTTGGCCATGGTACATTCCTCCGATTGTAACGAGTGCAAAAATTCTTGTTTTTATTGTACTGCAAAATAGGGGAAATTACGAATAAAATATTTTGTGCCGGGCGATAAGCAGGACTGTGTTTCAATTTTCGGCAAAAACGGGTATGATGGTACTACAACGATTGGGGAAAGGGGTGGCGCGATGCAGATCATTTTATCGCCGGCCAAGAATATGCGCCGTGCTGTGCGGGAGGATATCACACTGCGCAAGCCGTTGTTTCAGCAG
The DNA here is from genome assembly GCA_902462325.1 of uncultured Peptococcaceae bacterium. Lineage (GTDB taxonomy): Bacteria > Bacillota > Peptococcia > Peptococcales > Peptococcaceae > UBA7185. The sequence goes on along the minus strand of CABQBF010000097.1, from coordinate 5,373 downwards.
CAGACGGAGCAACTGGCGGCGGCGCTGCGGGGCTACAGCCATTTTGAGCTGGAAACTTTAATGAAAATCAATCCCAAACTGGCGTTAGGGGCTTATCTCAATTTTCAGGATTTTGACTGGAACCATGTTGGTTTGCCGTCGCTGTTGGCCTATGATGGGCTGGTGTTCAAAAATATAGAGCCGGAGCATTTTACCACGGCCCAGTACCAGTATGCCGATGAGCATGTGTGGGTGTTGAGCGCCTTTTATGGTATGCTGCGGCCCTGTGACGGCATTATGCCCTACCGTTTGGAGATGATTTGTCCATTAAAAATAGATGGCAAAAATTTGTATCAATTTTGGGGCGATGGGGTGTATCGGCAGCTTTTTGCCGCGGGAGAACCGGTGCTGAATTTGGCCTCCGCCGAATACAGCAAGCTGGTAACGCCCTATCTAAAGGAGCAGGACAGGCTGATTACGATAGATTTCCGCACTATGCGGCAGGGCAAGCTGCGCACTGTCACCACATCGGCCAAGATGGCCCGGGGACAGATGACGGCGTGGATTGTCCGCAACGGCATTGACCGGCCCCAGGAGGTGCAGCAGTTTACGTGGGACGGCTATACCTATGCGCCCCAGTTATCGGATGAACGAACCTATGTGTTTATACAGCAGCAAACAGGAGGAATGTAAGATGTTATTAGAAGCAGGAAGTAAAGCGCCGGATTTTGCTCTTCCCAATCAGGACGGGCAGGAAGTGAAGCTCAGCGATTTTGCCGGGCAGAAGGTTGTGGTTTATTTTTATCCCAAGGACAACACGCCGGGCTGCACCCGTCAGGCCTGTGCCTTTGCGGCGGCCTATGAGGAATTTACCAAGTTGGGCGTGCCGGTGATTGGCATCAGCAAGGACAGCGTCAAATCCCATCAGAATTTTATCGCCAAACAAAATCTGCCCTTTCTTTTATTATCGGATCCGGACCGGCAGGCCATTGAGGCTTACGGCGTGTGGCAGGAAAAGAAGCTGTACGGGAAAGTGTCTATGGGCGTGGTGCGCAGCACCTTTGTAATTGATGAGAACGGCGTCATTGAAAAGGTATATCCGAAAGTGAAGCCCGATACCAACGCGGCGGAAATTTTAGAATATCTGAAAGGACAGCGCTAATGGCAGAGCAAACGGGAAAGCAGGCAGAAAAGCAGGGCTTTGCGCAATACGGGCTGGAGGATAGCATTTACCGGGCCTTGCAGCTTTTGGGCCTGCAGCAGCCTACGCCGGTGCAGCAGCAGGTCATTCCACAGGTATTGCAAAAACGGGATGTGATTGCGCAAGCCCAAACCGGCAGTGGAAAAACGGCGGCCTATGCCATTCCTCTGTGTCAGTTGGTGGATTGGGAGGAAAATAAGCCGCAGGTGATGATTTTAACGCCTACCCGGGAGCTGGCTATGCAGGTGCAGCAGGAAATTTTGGATATTGGCAAGTTAAAGCGCATCAAAGCACCGGCTTTGTATGGCAAGCATTCCTTCCGACAGCAGGAAAAGGACTTGAAGCAGAAATCCCACATGGTGGTGGGTACGCCGGGCCGGGTGCTGGACCATCTGGAACGGGGCACGCTGTTTACCGGCTATATTGGCTATCTGGTCATTGACGAGGCCGACGAGATGTTTCACATGGGCTTTTTGGAGCAGGTGGAGCAGATTTTGTCTTATTTGCCGGAAAATCGGGTGACGCTGCTGTTTTCGGCCACCATGCCCAAAGCGGTGGAGCAACTGGCCCAGCAATATCTGCGGGAGCCGCTGCGCATCACCATTGCCGGTGAGCCGATCAGCAGCCGCAGGATTTCCCACGGCTGGTATTGCTGTGATGATACCGACCGTATCGACTTATTGCTGGATTTGCTGAAGGTACACAATCCAGATAGTTGTATCATTTTTGCCAATATGCGGGCTGAGGTAGAGGATATTTATGACGCGCTGTGGGACGACGGCTTTAGCTGCGCCCGGCTGCACGGCGGTATGGAGCAATGGGAGCGCACCGAAGTGATGCGGGATTTCAAAAAGGGGTTGTTCCGTTATCTGGTGGCCACCGATGTGGCTGCCCGCGGTATTGATGTGGAAACTATTTCGCTGGTGGTCAATTATGAGCTGCCGCCGGAGCGGGAAACCTATATTCATCGCATTGGCCGCACCGGGCGGGCCGGTCATAGGGGCGCGGCTATCTCGCTGGTGGAAACCTATGAGCTGCCGGAGCTGAAGCAGATAGAAAAGCTGCTGCAGCAGCCGATTGGGCAGCTGCTTTTGCCCGATGGAGAACAGGTGGCGGCGGCAGAGCCGGCTTTTCGGGAAAAAATGGAGGCCGAGCCGGAGGCCAAGGGCAATAAAAATGCGGCGCTCCATGCGCAAATTTTAAAGCTGCAGATTGCAGACGGCAAAAAGGCCAAAATCCGGCCAGTGGACATTGTAGGCACCATCTGTGCCATTCCTGGCTTGCAGGCGGGCGATATCGGCGTCATTCAGATTATGGATTGGGTCAGCACGGTAGAAATTTTGAATGGCAAGGGTGAGCAGGTGCTGCAAGCTCTGCAGACTAAGCCTATCAAAGCTAAGGTACGCAAGGTGACGAAAGCAAAATATTAGGATAGCGGGGTTGCCGCAGTGAGGAATTGTCATGCTTGGCATTATTCGGCTATGACAATATTTTTCCTGCGGCGGCCTTTTTTGTTGTCAGCTTAGGAAAGGATTGGAACGGGGCCGTGCAGGTGTTATAATAAAGGGGAAGAACAGAAAAATGATATTCAGAAATGGAGGGACTGGCATGAAAAAACCAAATACCATGGGTATTTTCTTTAGCCCCACGGAGCATACCCGAGAGGTTGTGCAGCATATATCTTCTTTGCTGGACAGTAACGCCCATCTGCACGATTTGACCAGCTCTGAGCGGGGCCCGTTGGTCCGCAGCTTTGCTCCGGAGGACTTGATAGTGGTGGGCGCGCCGGTGTATGGCGGGCGTATTCCGGCGCTGGCAGCGGAGCGGCTGCAGCAAACGAAAGGCAGCAACACCCCTGCCATAGCAGTGGTAACCTATGGCAATCGGGATTATGAAGACGCTTTGCTGGAGTTGCAGACGATTTTAGAGCAGAACGGTTTTGTGGTAATCGGCGCCGCTGCGCTCATCGCCGAGCATTCCATTGTACACAGCGTGGGCCATGACCGGCCCGACGAGGCCGATTGGAGTCAGATTGAACAGTTCGCCGCGCAAATGCAGCAGAAGCTGGCGCAAAATCAATTGCATAGCGTGGCGGTGAAGGGCAACAAGCCTTATCGCAGCTATGACGGCATTCCGTTGAAGCCCAAAGCCAGCCATGCTTGCGTGAGCTGCGGTTTTTGTGCCCGGGAGTGTCCTGCTGGCGCCATTCCAGAAAGTAATCCGCGCAAAACTGACCATAAAAAATGTATCTCCTGTATGCGCTGCGTCACTTACTGTCCGCAGGCGGCCCGTTCGTTGAATAAGTTGTTGTGGATGGCGGTGGCCAATAAGCTGGAGAAAGCCTGCAGCTTGCGGCGGGAAAATGAATTTTTTGTTTGATGAGGAAGCTGTTTCAAATTGGAAAAAGTGTGGTAAATCTTAAATAAGAATGTAAATGATGCGAGTGCAACATACAAACTTGTTTTTGAGGAAAAGGAGGCAGTTATCATGGCAGAATTGAAAGGCTCTAAGACAGAGCAGAATTTGTGGACCGCATTTGCAGGAGAATCGCAGGCGCGCAATAAATATACCTATTATGCGTCCCAGGCAAGAAAAGACGGATATGTGCAGATTGCAGAAATTTTTGAAGAAACAGCTGCCAATGAAAAGGAACATGCCAAAATGTGGTTTAAGCTGCTGAAGGGAGGTTCTATTCCTGGTACCATAGAAAATCTGGTGGACGCGGCAGCCGGTGAAAATGAAGAATGGACCCAGATGTATGCCGAATTTGCCAAAGCGGCGGAGGAAGAAGGCTTTTTGCAGATTGCAGCCTGGTTTGAAGGCGTGGCGGCCATTGAAAAAGAGCATGAAGAACGATATCTGAAATTGCTGGAAAATATCAAGGAAGAACGGGTATTCCAGGCAGAAGAACCGGTAAAATGGCAGTGCGGCAACTGCGGTCATGTGTATGAAGGCGCCGAAGCGCCGGAGGTTTGTCCTGTGTGCGCCCATCCCCAATCCTACTTCCGCATCAAGGCTGAAAATTATTAATCGTCCGACTGGGCGGAACACCTTGCAGCGGCGCTGTATTGCAAACAGCTTGCTGTTTTGTTTTTGAAATTTTATAAAAAATGAACGCTGTGGTCAGTTTATGCTGGCTGCGGCGTTTTTTGCTGCAATTTTTGATTGCCTGTTGTAATAAGATTGGCGGCCGATGGCAACAATAGTGATAGCAAAAAAACTGATACAGGCAAAAATTGACTTTATGCGGAATTGCTTGAAAAAATCGCAAAATGTTTGCAATTGCCAGCACATGGATGGGTATTTTTTTTACATCCGGTTATTCTAAAGAAGAAGGAAGTGTGAGCAGATGATTCGTTGTCCTTACTGCCACAGCACGACGGTAGGCAGAGTTGGCACCAGTCAGTATTATTGTTGGAGCTGTTATTATGAATTTGCGGTGCAGAAGCAGGGCGTCCGGCGCTTTCGTATCGTAGAGGACGGCTCGTTGACAGAAGAAGAACAGATTAGCTTTAAGGGATAGGAGGTTCGCCGTATGGATGTGAATACAAGAAAATTTCGCCGTATGATGAAATCGGCGGGAAAAAAAGCGGAACAACTGATGGAACGGTTGTTGGGAAAATAAAAATCGGTGTTGTCCTCTGAGGGGCGTCAGGAGCCGTTACAACGTAGATGGTGTGTGTCTATGGAGCGACGGCTCTTTTCTTTTTTTGTTTTTTTGCTGCACGTTGTCTATCCCTCCGTACCCGACTATTTGTGCAAATGTGCGAATGGTCGGGTACGGAGGAACAGGCGAAGGGCAGCAAACCAAAATGCAAATAAAAAGGACTGCTCTGCCGCTTACAAACAGAACAGCCCTGAGATTTCTTTCAAAGCAAATATTTCCAAATCCCTTGACACATAAAAACTGTGATGTTAAACTATAATTACTATATGAGCTGCCGTATGGCATTGCTCAGGGGGTTGGTTAGAGGACTAGCGAGTCATTGAGGGATGACGCTAGTCCTGTTTTCATTTCCTCTTATTGCGCTTTTGGCGCGAGGAACGTATATGTTTATGCCAGTCTTTCACCAGACCAACTACAACCTGGATACTGGACAGACACAAAAAGACGGTATAGGCTACATAATAAGCTCGCATCATTTCATCCATGCATACACGCCTCCCTTCCGTTCTTACTTGTAAGCGTTTGG
>CABQBF010000096.1 GCA_902462325.1 uncultured Peptococcaceae bacterium | reverse complement strand
ATCGGGTATTTATATTGTGCTGTCGGTACTGGCTTCCAGGCAAACCGCATCTGCTGCGCTTCATCCTGCTCAATGGTCAGCCAACCCAAATAAGTATCGTTCCGCTGCGGATAATCCTCCCGATAATGTCCGGCACGGGATTCCCTGCGCTCTAACGAAGCCCGCAGATAAAGCTCACTGACAAATGCCATGGCGCGTACTTCCCGCAGTTTCAGCAAATAATGGGCATCTTTAGCAGCCATTTGCGGAATTTTGGTAAACTGCAAAGTTTTCAAGCGATGCAGCGCATCCTGCAAAGCTGTTTCAGTCTTTAAGATAGATACATTGTAGGGGAACATGATTTGCTGAATTTCTGTCAACACTGCTTTAGGCGATAACCCATCCCGATTCAGCGGTGCATAGATTTCCTGCTGTAATGCGGCAATTGCTTCTTCATCCAACGTAATTTCCAACCGGGGTTGTTCTTCCAAAAAGCGGGCTACGCCTTCACCAGCCAGATATCCGGTCACAGAGGTCGTCATCAGCGCAAAGCCGCCTGCATAGACACCAGGCTCCGTGCTTCTGGCTGTACCGGCAGCGAATAAGCCGGGGACGTTAGTTTCGCCATGAATGTCAGCATCCATCCCACCATAAGAAATGGTCATCTGCGGCACCCATTGGGTATTATCCCGGAATAAATCCATGCCCAAATCCCGCAGCTTTTCATAATTCATCAACTGCCAGCCGTTCTGCGGTTTAACCAGCACCAAATCGTTCGGAGAAATTTGACTGATGTCAAAATAAATAGGGCCCCGTCCTGCCCGAATTTCCATAGCCATGGCAATGGTCGTGAAATGGGGATCCGTATTGGCTTTCAGCACCGGCGAGTAGGTTTCCATAAAAGGCTCGCCCAAAGCATTGACAAAACGACCGCCTAAAGGCATCAAGGTTGTTTGTCCTTCCCAACCAAAATATTTCGGCATATTCCAGACTCTGCTGAATTCAAAGTCTTTCAGACGAGCGCCTGCCTTATACACCATCTCTACCCCTTCACCGGTAGGCGTGTTTTTGCCATAAGAGGTTTTCCAGCCGCCTACACCAGTAGCTGCCACCACAGCCTGCGCTTTCACCACATAGAAATCGCCATTTAAGGTGTCAAAGCCCACGGCACCAACCACACGGCCTTCCTGCTTGAGCAGATCGGTCATCAAAATACGGCCCAGACGTTTCACGCCCTTCTGCTGCAGCTGTTCTACCAAACCGCGCACCATCATTTCGCCTCCTCTGCCCTTCAGCTGCGCCGGATACAGCTTCACATGAGATAAACCCCGCTGCGGCACACTTTTAAAAGAACCGTCCGCCTTCTTAAAGAATTCACAGCCATACCGCTGATAATCCTGCATTCGGTCAAAGGAATGCTGCAAAATTTCTTCCATCAAAGGCTGATCGCACAAGCCGTCAAAATAATAAACAAAATCCTCCATCCAATCGTCAATATTCTCACTAGGCTGCACAGCATCAAAATCGCCGCCAGCCATCGTCATCAACCCACCCCAGTCTTTTGGCCCTTTATCAATAATCAAAACGTCTTTCTCCGGCTGCAGCTCCTTCAAGCGACTAGCCGCCCACATACCGGCAGAGCCGCCGCCGATAATCAGCACATCGGTTTCCAATAGCTTTCTCTCCATTGTCATCGCACCTCATCTCTCCATTAATATTCCTGCGCAAAAATTTTTGGCAGTGCTTCCCGGAAAGGATGCACATAAATCGCACCGGTCGGACAATACCGCTCACAGATATAACAGGTCATACAATCCTCCGGATAAGCAATATAAGCCTTTTTCTGCTCATTCAGCCGAATGACATCCAATGGACAGCGGTTCACGCAACTGCCGCAGCCGACACATTTTTTTGCCTCAATACTCGCAATCATCCAATCTCCTCCATTCTTTTTACTACACATATTTTTCGTAGAATAACAGCCGCATTGCTGTTCTCTGATACCTTCATTGTACGTTTTGTTTATGGAAATAAAAAGAATAATTTATCAATATTTATCATTAAGATTTTGAATAATCACACACAAAAAAGCTGCTGCACGACACTTGGCCGCACAACAGCTCAACCCATTTCATTTTTCTTAAAATATCAGCTATTCAAATCTTGGAAACGCTGGCTCTCCCGTTCCAACAGTTCAACCACCTTTTGCTCCGGCAACGTCATAGGGTGGTCGCCATGATGAAGCCAACCGATGGACATCGTTACATCAAATTCCGGCACATCTAACTTGCACAATTGTACGCTGTAGGTTCGATTGCTGTTTTCAATCTCTTTTTCCGGCATAATCAGCATAGACTCTGTGCTGGCCACATATCGGCGCAAATTAGCCAAATCATTGATGGACACCACTTCCCGCTGATACCCCCGCTGCTTGAAGAAATTATAAGTCAGCTCATCCATTTTAAAGGCCAAGGACACCAAATCATACTGTAAAAGTTCCGAAAAAGCAATCTGCTTTTTGCCGCACAGCGGATGATTTTCGCCAACGCAAATGCGCTGCTTATCCTGAAAAATCTGAGTAAACTCCAGATGATAGCGGCGCAGCTCGGTAATAATATCACTTTCATTGAGCGTGTTAAAATTGATAAAGCCTAAATCCAACTCCTTTTGTGCCACCGCTTTCACAATGTCCTTGATATACTGCCGTTGCGCCAGCACACAAAGCCCCGGATATTGTCGTTTTACCTGAATCATCATATCGGTAATCATATTCATACAAAAATGACTGCTGCCGCCGATGCGCACCTCACCGGTTATCTCATCACTGGTAAAGCCCGCTGCCAATAATCCGTCTACTTGCTCCATAATCGCCTTAGCCCGCGCCAATACCATCTTGCCTTCCGCTGTAAAAGAAACGCCCCGTTTACTGCGATTCAAAATCGTGACACCCAATTCTTCCTCTAAATTAATTAATGCCAAACTGACTGTGGACTGGGAGATATACAGTTCCTGCGCCGCTCGGGAAATAGAGCCATACTGGTCCACCGCCACCAAAAACTTAAATTGATTCAGTTGCATTTTGTCACCTCCGCTCGTTAAAATTTTCTCTAGTACCATTATATAGAAGGCAAGAAAAATTTACAATCATTTCAGCATAAAAACACTGGCCAGTCACAAAAACCGGCCAGTATTTTATCTCCATAGACGTTTCCTATTGAGATAATGTCTTCATCGTTTACAGCACCTGTTCCATCCACCGCTCCAATGCCTGCAACTCTTCGGCTGTATGAAAATAATGCTCTGCATCTGGCACAATCTCCAACTGGCAGTCAAATTGCCGGGCAAACTGCAAAATAGTATCCTGCTGGCATAATTCGTCTTTGCCGCCATACAAAATCGCTGTGGACACTTGCCAACGGTGCACAGGATGCTCCCGCACATAACAATAATAGTCCCAGTACAATGTCTGTCCAATGGGCGTGGAAATCACTTGTTCCTGCTCCAAATGCGCAAGGCTCACCTGAAACCAGCCCATCAATGTTTCAATAATCTGCTGCATATCCACCACCGGCGATAAAAACCACGCCCGCTCCAGCCCTGCATCGGCATAAGCCAATAGAGCAAAATAAGCGCCAATGCTGTTGCCAAACACATTGATACTGCTCCAGTGCTTCTTGGCATATTACAGCACCTGCAGCAATTCAGGCACACAAATTTGTACTTTATAAAGAATATTTTCTGCTTTGCGCGCACCATGCTCCGGCAAATCAAAGCTCAAAACCTGATACCCCTTGGCACAGCCATGTTTGGCTAAGAGTGCAATCGGAATATCCTCTTTATGAGACAAATTGCCATGCACCGCAATTATCAATGACTCTGCCGGTTCTCCCCACACTACGGCAGGAATTTGTCCAATTTGTATCAATTCTTTCTGCATTAGAAACCTCCCGATCCGCAAAAAAGTTCTTGATTTATCGTTTGCTTTTATCTATTGTAGCTTTTTTAGGACTCACCCACTTTTTTATCCTCTTTCTTCCGAATCGTTTCTCAGCGAAAACGCTCTCCAATTTTAACAGACCATACGACAAAAAACAAGTTTTTCCGCACAAAAAGGGACTGCTCCAATCAGGAACAGTCCCTTTTTTACATATTCTAGTTTTCCAACAATCTTATTCGATGGTTGCGATTAATTCGCCAGCTACTACCTGCTGACCTTCTTTTACATTGATTTTACCAATCTTACCGGTCGCAGTGGCCAGTACATTGGTCTCCATCTTCATGGCTTCCAATACAGCGATTGGTTCATTTTCTTTTACTTCATCGCCTTCTTTTACCAGCAGCTTAATTAACGTGCCAGGAATGTTAGCGCCAACTTCATTTGGATTACCTTCATCAGCCATCACAGTAGAAGCGACGGTTGCCACTGATTTGGCGGCTTTATCCAGAATTTTAACGGTTCTTCTATTGCCGTTTACTTCAAAAATTAATTCACGGAAACCTTCCATATCTGGTTTGCGGATTTCAACCAGCTTGGTTACCAAAATTTTGCCTTCGCTCAAAGCAATTTCACAGGTTTCTCCTTCGGTAATGCCATGGAAAAATACATCACTGCCCATGTTCTCGAATTCACCATTATCCAGTTTGGCTTCCAGATAATCTTCGTATACTTTTGGATACATGCAGTAGCTCATAACCTGTTTCATATCCGCATCAATGCCGAATTCTTCATCCAGATGTTTTTTGATTTCAGCAAAATCTTCTGCTGGCAACAATTCACCCGGACGGCAGGTAATCGGCTGTTTGCCTTTCAATACTAACTGCTGCAGTTTTTCTGGGAAACCGCCTTCCGGCTGACCCATCATACCTTCAAAGTAGGTCACTACCGAATCTGGGAAGTCCATGCTCTTTGCTTTTTCATAAATGTTTTCCGGTGTCAAATCATTCTGAATCATAAAGATGGTCAAGTCGCCTACTACTTTAGAAGATGGCGTAACTTTTACAATATCACCCAGCATCATATTGACATCACGATACATTTTCTTCACATCATCAAATCTATGACCTAAGCCGAAGCTTTCTACCTGTGCTTTCAGGTTAGAATACTGACCGCCAGGAATTTCATATTTATAAATTTCAGCATTGGTTGCTTTCAAGCCAGATTCAAAGCCACCGTATACAGGACGTACAGCAGACCAGTAATCGGATACCTTCTGCAAATCATCGACAGACATACCAGTTTCACGTTCAGTATGTTCCAGCGCAGCTACAATAGAGTTCAATGCAGGCTGACTGGTCAAACCTGCCATAGCATTGATGGCACAGTCTGCAATATCCACGCCTGCTTCAGAAGCAGCCAGAACAGTTGCTACGCCGTTACCAGTAGTGTCATGGGTGTGCAGATGAATTGGAATGCCAATTTCTTCTTTCAACGTGCTTACCAGTTTTCTGGCAGCAGCCGGTTTTAACAGACCAGACATATCTTTAATGCCCAAGATATGGGTTCCTGCTTTTTCCAGTTCTTTTGCCATTTTTACGTAGTACTGCAAGGTGTATTTATCACGGCTTGCATCCATGATATCACCGGTGTAGCACAAGCAAGCTTCACAAACTTTATTCTGTTTCAAGGTTTCATCAATGGCAACTTCCATACCCTTCAGCCAGTTCAAAGAGTCGAAGATACGGAATACATCAATCCCTGCATCGGCAGATTCTTTTACGAAAGCGCGAATTACGTTGTCTGGATAGTTTTTGTAACCAACAGCGTTAGCGCCGCGCAGCAGCATCTGGAACAATACATTTGGAATTTTCTGACGCAGCAGATCTAATCTTTCCCATGGAGATTCTTTCAGGAACCGATAAGCAACGTCAAAAGTAGCGCCGCCCCACATTTCCAGCGAGAACGCGTCTTTTTCAATCACAGAGGTAGCATCAGCAATCAAATCCATATCTCTGGTACGCACACGGGTAGCCATCAAAGACTGATGAGCATCACGGAAAGTGGTATCAGTTAAGAGCAGACGTTTCTGATCCAATACCCATTTTGCCAGTTTTTCTGGACCATGGGCATCCAGATACTGTTTGGTACCGCTTAAATCAGCAGGTACGTTATAATCGGTTGGTACACGAGGCACGTCAAATTTTGGTTTTACGCCTTTTGTTTCATTGACAACTTTTTCACCTAAGAATTTCAGCAGTTTCAATTCTTTATCGCCTTTTTTGTTGGCGGTGAACAGTTCCGGTGTTTTGGCGATAAAATTGGTATCGCAATTACCATTGCGGAAATCTTCATGGTTTAAAACATTCATGATGAAACCAATATTGGTTTTAACGCCTTTGATATTGGTTTCTTTTAAAGCACGCAGCGCTTTATTAACCGTATCGTTAAAGGTTCTGCTGTGTGAGATTACCTTTACCAACAGGCTGTCATAGTATGGACTGATAACAGAACCGGTAAAAGCATTCCCGCCGTCTAAACGGATTCCGTTACCGGAGCTGGAACGATAAACGTCGATAATCCCTGTATCCGGTGCAAAATTATTGGCTGGATCTTCGGTGGTAATCCGGCATTGAATGGCATAGCCGTTGGCTTTGATGTCATCCTGAGATTTGATATTGATTTCATCAGAATTTAACGGATATCCTTCCGCCACTAAAATCTGAGCCTGCACAATATCCACGCCGGTAATCATTTCAGAAACGGTATGCTCTACCTGAATCCGGGGGTTCATTTCGATAAAGTAATGCTGACCACTGGCATCCACCAGGAATTCAACAGTACCAGCGCCGCGATAGTTTACAGAGCCGGCAATTTTCAATGCATCGCCGCAAATAGCCTGACGCTGTTCTTCGGTTAAGCACAGCGCAGGACCAAATTCGATTACTTTCTGATGACGGCGCTGAATGGAACAGTCACGTTCAAATAAATGTACTAGATTGCCGTGTTTGTCGCCCAGCACCTGTACTTCGATGTGTTTTGGATTTTCGATATATTTTTCAACGAAAATGGTGTCAATACCAAAAGCTTTCTTAGCTTCACTTTTTGCGCTTCTGTATTCCTGCAGCAGGTCTTTTTCATCCCGCACAATTCGCATACCGCGTCCGCCGCCGCCGGCAGATGCTTTCAAAATCAGCGGATAACCGCAAACCTTTGCATACTCCTGTACTTCGTCTTCATTTTCTGCAGCTTTTTCTACACCTGGAATGGTTGGCACACCAACACTGGTGGCTACAATTTTGGATTGAATTTTGTCGCCCAACGCGTTCATCATTTCATGGGTAGGCCCAATGAACGCAATGCCGGCTTCTTCGCACTGTTTGGCGAATTCGGCATTTTCAGATAAGAAACCATAGCCTGGATGAATTGCGTCAACTGCTTTCGCTTTTGCCAGTTCAATGATTTCGCCGATGCTCAGATAAGCATCTACTGGAGATTTTCCTTTCCCAATCTGGTAGGATTCATCGGCTAGTGTTCTGAACAGAGAATTTTTGTCTTCTTCTGAATAAATTGCAACACTGCGAATTCCCAGCTCCCGACAGGCACGGAATACGCGAATGGCAATTTCACCACGGTTTGCTACCAATACACGTTTAAATTTTTGCATTCTTGGTACCTCCTAAAATTATTGTCATAATCGTTGAATTATGTCACATATTATTAAGATTATACTACATTTATTCTGATAATCACAGTACTATTTTGCGATTTTTATATAAATGAAATTTATTCAGCTATTTTCTTTTTTATCATAGTTAAACCAAGGTATAGCGCCCTTTCTTGGCCGTTTTTTTGATACAGTATACAAGGATTGTCTTAAACAAAAGGCAGGGTAAAATGTTCATACTTTTTGCAAAATATATGAAACTATGTTAAAATAAAAACTTAATTAGAACTATCATTTTTCAGGAGGATTTCTATGGACAAGTTTCAAAAAATCAGCTCTCGTATTACCATTGCGCTGGCACTGATTTGGGCTGTGCTGGTGGCAGCAAACCAACTATCAATCGGACAAAGCTATCTGGGTATTGGCATTTTGAGCGCCTATATCGGCATTCAAAATACCATTTTGCTTATTTGGGGACAGCGCACTGGCAAAATGTCAAAAAAAATCGCCCATGCTATTCAACAACACGGTCAGGACAAAGGGCTCATTCAATATGGCATTGTCAATATTCTATTGTTTTTATTGATTGGTTTGACTGTAGCCTATTGTGGATGGCAGCAATTATAAGGAAACTATCTTTATTTGCTCTCTGCAAATTGTTTGAGAGCATTTTTTGTGCAAAAAATACATGTTTACATCTTAATTCCATGCAATTATTTTCTATTTTCCATAAAAATTTTTCTCTCATTTCCCCGTTCTGTGCTATACTAGAGGATGTATATCTATTCTTTTTGAAATCATTTTATATGGAGGCTTATTTATGTCTAATCAGGCATTACAGAAAAAAATTGACGAGGGTTTGGAGGATCATCCTTCTTGGGTGGGCCGTCACACCACCATCGACCACCTGCGACCCATGATTGCCAAAACAGTAGCCGTACATCCCGAACTGGCTCCCGCGCTGCGCGCGCTAAAAAAAGACGCACTGGATAATTTGGATACGCTGCTGCCCCAAACTATTGCCGCCATGGAGCAAAACGGCTTTCATGTATATGTAGCCGAAGAATCCAATCAGGCTGCTGATTATATAGCCAATATTGTTGGGGATCATCTCGTTGTAAAATCCAAAACCAATACGGGGAAAGAAATCGGTTTAACGCACCGTTTGCAGGAACAGGGCGCCGCCGTATACGAAACTGATTTGGGCGACCGTCTGGCTCAATTAGAAGGCAAAGGCAAGGCCTCTCACACATTGGCCCCCGCCTCCCACCTCACCCGTGTAGAATGTTCTCAGTTGTTATCCAAAGACTTAGGCGAAGATTTGCCAACCGACCCTGAATTGTTGGTGGGAGCTGCTCGCCGTTCTCTGCGCGCCGCTTTTTTGCGGGCTGAAGTAGGCATTTCCGGCGCCAACGCCATTGCTGCCGATACCGGCGCTATCTTTTTAACCGAAAACGAAGGCAATATTCGCTGCGTTACCAGCATTCCTAAAATACACATCGTTATCGCCGGTGTGGAAAAAATTGTGCGCAATTTTGCTGAAGGTCTTACCGTTGTGCGCAGCGCATCCACCTATGGCTGCGGTCAGGATATCGGTACTTATGTTTCTGTCATTGATGGCATCAGCCATTTTTCTAACCCTGCCATGGACTTCTTGCAAAGCGCACAGGGGCCAGAAGAAGTCCATGTTGTCTTTTTAAAACAAGGACGACAGGAAGCCATTGATGCCGGCTATCAATCGGTGCTATATTGTTTGAACTGCGGCGGCTGCTTAAATACCTGCCCTGTGTTCAGCGCTATCGGCGATCAGTTTGGCTACAAATATCTCGGCGGTCGCGGTACAGTGTTCACCGCCTTTCATACTACAGATAAAGAAAAGCTGGAAGAAGCGGGGCTTTCTCTCTGCATTGGCTGTCAGCGCTGCTTAGAAGCCTGTCCGCTGCAAATG
>CABQBF010000095.1 GCA_902462325.1 uncultured Peptococcaceae bacterium | reverse complement strand
GCCGGCAGCTTCTTTTACCGCAACAATATTAGGAATTTGGGCTAAACGGGCAATCAGTTCCGGCGTCATATTAATACCGCAGCGGCCTGGAATGTTATACAAAATAATCGGCAGCGCTGTAGCTTCTGCCACTGCTTTGAAATGCTGATACAGCCCTTCCTGGGATGGTTTGTTGTAGTACGGTTCTACCACCAGTACACCGTCCACGCCTAACGCTTCCATTTCTTTGGTTGCTTCAATGGTGGTTCTGGTGCAGTTGGTGCCTGTGCCCACGATGATAGCCGCTTTTCCGCCGATGGCTTCTTTCACAGCCTTTACGATATTGATTTTTTCTTCATGGGTTAATGTCGGCGTTTCTGCTGTGGTGCCGCAAACTACCAAACTGTCGTTGCCATTTTCTATCAAATGTACCGCTAACCGCTTTACTTCATCATAATCTACTTCTCCGTTATCTAAAAATGGAGTGACCATTGCCGTCATAACTCTGCCAAAATCCATTGATATAACCTCCTCAAAATTGCTGATTGATTTTTTATTCTAGGAACACTATATGCACAAGCTCGTTCCAATACCACTGTTTTAGATTAAATCTTGACGCAGCAGTTCTTCTGCAATCTGCACCGCATTGGTAGCGGCGCCTTTGCGCAGTTGGTCGAACGCAATCCACAAATTCAATGCTTTGTCACAGCCTAAGTCGCGGCGAATTCGACCTACATAAACTTCATCGGTATCCGATGTAAACAGCGGCATTGGATATACATTGTTATGTGGGTCATCCTGCACAATTAAGCCCGGTTCTGCTTCCATCAAGGCTCTGGCTTCATCAGGTGTGATGGTTTCTTCCGTTTCTACATAGACCGATTCCGAATGGCTGCGGTATACTGGCACCCGCACAGCAGTAGGTGTAATAGAAATGCTATCATCGCTTAAAATTTTCTGGGTTTCATAAACCAGCTTCATTTCTTCTTTTGTATAATAGTCTTCCATCCACACATCAATATGGGGAATCAAGTTAAAGGCAATCTGATGCTGGAATACATGGGGTTCGATTGGTTCGCCGTTCAAAGTTTGCTTTACCTGCAAGGTCAGTTCGTCAATAGCTTCTTTGCCTGCGCCCGATACGGCCTGATAGGTGGAAACAATTACCCGTTTTACTTTGCTCTTTTTATACAGCGGATATAACGCTGATACCAATAAAATGGTAGAGCAATTTGGATTGGCAATCAAGCCTTTGTGGTCTTTTAATGCTTCTGGGTTTACTTCCGGCACCACCAGCGGAACATCTGGTTCTAACCGGAAAGTGCTGCTGTTGTCGATAACCACGCAGCCTTTGGATTGAGCCAAACGGCCAAAGGCCCGGCTGGCTGGACCGCCTGCAAATAAAGCCAAATCTACATCATCGAAAGAATTTTCTGTGGTTTCCTGCACTGTGTAGGTTTTCCCCTGATATTCAATTTGTGTCCCGGCACTTCTGGCACTGGCCAAGAGACGTAATTCTTTATAAGGAATTTTCCGTTCTGCCATAACCTTTAAAATTTCCTGCCCTACTGCACCTGTAGCGCCTACCACTGCAATCGTTAATTCTTTCATTGTCTTTCCTCCCCGCAATTTTTAAAATCTTATAGAAATAGTTTTCTACCTGCAAACATACACCATAAAGGATACAACATTAATCTAAAATATTTTCCAAATCTTCTACCAAGCCAGTCCAACCTTTTACTTTTTTCGCTGCTAACGCAATCCCTGGCATAAAAGATTCTCGAGAAATGGAATCGTGACGAATGGTTAAGGTCTGCCCCAAGCCGCCGAAAATAACTTCCTGACTGGCTACAAAGCCTGGCAACCGTACGCTGTGTACCCGCATGCCATCATATTCGCCGCCGCGGGAACCGGGAATTTTTTCGTATTCATTTTCCATGCCCTGTTTGAAATTTTTCCGGTTTTCTGAGATTTTGTTCAATGTGGTAACGGCTGTGCCAGACGGTGCATCCAATTTTTTATCGTGATGCAGCTCAATCACTTCGGCATAGGGCATGTATTTGGCTGCTTCCGCGGCAAATTTCATCATCAAAACAGCGCCGATAGCAAAGTTGGCTGCATGGAACATGCCGGTGTGATGTTCTTCCGCCAATTTCCCCATTTCTGCCCGTTCTTCTGCACTCAGCCCTGTTGTGCCAGCCACTACCGCAATGCCTTTTTCCAAAACCTGCGGTACGTTCACCCGCATGGCGTCTGCCACGGTGAAATCAATCATGACATCGATCTGCACACTGGTCAACAGCTTTTGCAAGTCGGTTTCCACCAACACGCCTTCCACCGGCCGGCCAATCAAAGCCCCGATTTCCATACCCTGATATTCCCGGTCAAAAGCGGCAACCAACTCCAGTTCTGGATCATCTACCACTGTGCGACAAATTTCGCGGCCCATGCGACCGCAAGCTCCCATTACACCTACTCGAATCATTTTAGTTCCTCCTTTTTGCAGGGATGTGATTATCAGCAATTTATAAAAAAAGCTAAAGGGAGAAAAACCCTTTAGCGATAGCTTTAGAATTAGCCCCCATCCCCATACATGATAGCTCAACAACAGCCACTTGGGTTGTAGCTGTTGACAGTCCTGTACCTATTTGATACAGCCCCAGCCTGCTTTTGCAGGACAAAAACAGACTTCGGCGAAACTTCCTTTTATACCGGCTCTACGACTTCCTGAATCTCCACGATACTACTGATAAGCTTCGCGCCTCTACCCTATCCAGTCAGACAAGGCATCTTTGTTATTCTTTTTTGGTTATTTTTTATAATAGCACTGGCACATCCGGCTGTCAACTTTTCAATGGTCAGTTTTTAGAAAAAATGCAAAATATAAAATTATATTTTCTATTTTACTTTTTGTGCAAATCCCGACAAGCACAAGGTCATTTTATCCAGAAGAACTTTCCATATACCATACATACTATCAGCACTTGCAGCACAAAAATAGCAGGAATGCCAATCACAAAAACAGGATGTTTGGTTTTATGCCGAAATTTCTGCATGCCCAACCAGCAGCCCAGACTTCCGCCTAGGAAAGCCACCAAAAAAAAGCGCCGTTCCGGCACTCGCCACTGCTCCTTTTTGGCCTTGCCTTTGTCCCACCCCATCAACAGAAAACCAAATACATTGATGGCCAACAAATAGACGACTGCAATTTTCAAAATCATCATGCTTCGCTCCTTGCAATTATCTAATTTCCATAAGGGTTCATATAAAAATAGAGGATATTCCACAAGCCTTACGGCCTCTGAAATATCCTCCAAACTTCTTATGCTAAAGCTTTTTTGGCAACTTCTACTAAATCGCTGAATGCTTTTGCATCGGTGATCGCCAAATCAGCCAACACTTTGCGGTTGATTTCAACGCCAGCTTTGTTCAAGCCGTTGATGAATCTGCTGTAAGACATGTTGTTCATTCTGCAAGCTGCATTAATCCGTGCAATCCACAGTTTGCGGAAGTCACGTTTGCGCAGTTTTCTATGGGCGTAAGCATACTGTAAAGAACGCATTACTGCCTGATTTGCTACGCGGTAAATTTTAGAACGGTTACCATAGTAACCTTTTGCCTGTCTTAAGATTTTTTTATGTCTGCGGTGTGCAGTCACACCACGTTTTACTCTTGCCATGGGTTGTCCAACCTCCTTCTATACACTTACCTATTATTTGTAAGGAATTAATTTTGCTACTCGTTTTGCATCGCCTTCAAACATAATTGCGGATTTACGCAGATTACGTTTTCTCTTAGGGGATTTCTTTTCTAAAATATGGCTTGTAAAAGCATGGTTTCTTTTAATTTTACCGGAACCTGTTTTACCGAATCTTTTTGCTGCACCTCTATGAGTTTTCATCTTTGGCATAATAATTTCCTCCTCTCACTTGCTAATTCTTCAAGTTTATACATTAATCTTTGGCCGGAGCCAAGATCATGATCATATTTCTGCCTTCTACTTTGGCAGCTTTTTCAACCTTCGCCACGCCTGCCAACTCTTCTGCAAAGCGTTCGCACAGTTCCTGACCCAGTTCGGGATGGGTGATTTCTCTACCGCGGAACATGATGGTCACTTTCACTTTGTCCCCGCCGCTTAAAAATTTTGCAGCATTTTTGGCTTTGGTCTGAAAGTCATGATCTTCAATGTTTGGTCTGAGCTTCACTTCTTTTACGGTAATGGTACGCTGATTTTTCTTGGCTTCCCGTTCCTTTTTGCTCTGCTCATATTTATATTTTCCATAGTCCATGATACGGCAAACCGGCGGATTGGCAGTCGGTGCAACCTCAACCAAATCTAAGCCTTTTTCCGCAGCAACTTTCGCAGCCTCTCTGGGAGACATCACTCCTAATTGCTGCCCAGCATCATCAACTAAACGAACCTCTTTGCAACGAATTTCTTCGTTAATTCTTAATTCTTTACTAATTGTCATTCCCTCCTCGGAATCAAGCAATAAAAAAAGCGGATAGAGAATTCCATCCGCTTGAAAGTCACATCAAAAGAACTGACGTCATCATCAATAAAAGTGCTTATAAAACCAACTCAGCAACCGGCTGGAAGGTGAGAAACGGATGGTTTCTTCTTGAACTAAGCTATTCTGTTTCTATCAACTTTTATAAAATACTATATTTTTTTTGATTTGTCAACTGTTTTTTTCATTTATTTTCTATCTTTAATTTCAGCCGTTAAATCAGCCACCAGTGTTTCCACTGCCACAGCGCCTAAATCGCCTTCGCCCCGTTTACGCAGGCTTACAGTCTGGCTGGTCGCTTCTTTTTCGCCCACTACCAACATATAGGGGATTTTCTGCATCTGTGCTTCGCGAATTTTATAGCCAATCTTTTCGTTGCGGCTGTCCACTTCTACCCGCACGCCCGCATCGGACAATTTGGCTGCAACCTGTGCGGCATAGTCGTTAAATTTGTCGGTGATTGGCAGTACGGTGGCCTGCACTGGAGCCAGCCAGGTTGGATAAGCGCCGGCATAATGCTCCGTCAAAATACCGATAAACCGTTCAATGCTGCCAAAGACTGTTCTGTGTATCATAACAGGACGATGTTTTTCGCCGTCTTCTCCAATATAGCACATATCAAATTTTTCTGGCATCTGGAAATCCAACTGAATGGTACCGCATTGCCAGGTACGATCTAAGCAGTCCTGCAGATGGAAGTCAATTTTAGGACCATAAAAAGCGCCGTCGCCTTCGTTGACGATATAATCCATGCCCAAATCGGTCAATGCAGCCCGCAGAGCATCGGTTGCCCGTTCCCACAATTCATCAGAGCCCATAGAGTCTTCCGGACGGGTAGATAATTCTACGTGATAGGTAAAACCAAAGGTTTTGTACACACTGTCAATTAATTTGATAACGCCTTTTACTTCCTCGTTAATCTGTTCTGGCAGCATGAAGATATGGGCATCGTCCTGAGTGAAAGCGCGTACACGCATTAAGCCATGCAAAGCGCCGGATAATTCATGCCGGTGTACCAAGCCCAGTTCACTCCAGCGCAGCGGCAATTCCCGATAGCTGTGCAATTGGCTGTTATACAGCAAAATTCCGCCCGGGCAGTTCATCGGTTTGATGGCATAGGGCTCGTCATCAATTTCGGTAAAATACATGTTATCCTGATAATGATCCCAGTGACCAGACCGTTCCCACAGACTGCGGCTCATAATCATCGGTGTGCGGATTTCATCATAACCGGCTTTGGCATGCAGCTCCCGCCAGAAATTTTCCAAGTTATTGCGCAGTACAATGCCTTTGGGATAGAACAGCGGGAAGCCCGGCGCTTCATCTACAAAGGTAAACAACTGCAATTCTTGCCCCAGTTTACGATGGTCGCGGCGTTTTGCTTCTTCCAGCTTAAACAGATGTTCTTCCAATTCCGCTTTTTTCGGGAAGGAAGTCCCATAAATACGCTGCAGCATTTTATTTTTTTCACTACCGCGCCAATAAGCGCCTGCCAAACTCAGCAGCTTAGGCGCTTTCACAATTCCGGTGCTTGGAATGTGGGGGCCTGCGCATAAATCGGTAAAATTGCCCTGGGTATAAATGCTAATCACTGCATCTTCCGGCAAATCGTTAATCAATTCTACTTTATAAGGTTCTCCTTTTTCGGTAAACATGGCAATGGCATCGGCCCGGGATAACTCCTGCCGCTGATAAACTTCGTTGGCCTGTACGATTTTCAGCATTTCTGCTTCAATCAATTCCAAATCGGCCGGTGTAAATTTATGCTCCGAATCAAAGTCATAATAGAAACCGTCTTTGATGGCAGGGCCAATCCCCAGTTTCGTGCCTGGGAATAACTTCTGCACAGCCTGTGCCAAAATATGCGACGTGCTGTGATGGAAAGTATCGCGACCTTCCGGGTCGTCAAAGGTATAAATGCTCACGGCTGCATCGGCTGTGATTGGCTGATTAAGTCCGCATAATTTATCGTCCACTTTGGCAACAATGGCTTTTTTCGCCAAACCATTGCTGATATTTTTGGCAATTTCCAGCGGCGTTACAGTTTCCTGCTCAAAAGTCCGCACCGAGCCATCCGGTAATGTAATATGAATCATGACGTTTCTCTCCTTCTTGTGAACGACAGCTATCTGCCGCCCGACAAATAAAATATGAAAATAAAAAAGCATTCATCCCATTGGGACGAATGCTAGAATCCGTGGTTCCACCCAAGTTAGCTCTACGCTCACTCATTGATTGTATAACGAAATCACCCGCCCGATGTTCACAACGGAAACTCTGAGATGGTATCTGCATGATACGCCGTAAAGCACTTCCAGCCTAGGTGCTTCTCTCTGTCACTAATAGCATGCAGCATGTTCTCTTCTACGTTTTTCTTTATATGTATTCATTATAAAGATTCTCGATTAGATGTCAAGAACTTTCCCCGATTTTCTCCGTAAATGAATATGGATTTTTCGCCAATATTTTTATAAACGGCAGTAAAAAAATCAAAACACCTTTCCTCCCGACCACGAATAGACTGTAGCAAAAGAAATCTGTTTCGGATAAAGGAGCTGTCTGCTATGGTAAAGAAAAGCCTCGTCCATCTCAAGCCAGGAGAAAGCGCAATCATTGAATGCATCAAAACGGAGCAGGAAAATCGCAAACGCTTGCAGGACTTAGGCTTCATTCCCGGCGTTATCATCCAATGCTTGCAGCAAAATTTTTCCGGCAGCAGTTCTACCTATCTGATTCACGGCACAGTGATAGCATTGCGCCAAACGGACGCAGCAGCAATTTTTATTCAGGCAACGGCGTCAGCGGAGCAAGCAGAAGAAAAGACCATCGTTCTTGCGGGAAATCCCAATGTGGGAAAGAGCACTCTGTTTAATGCCTTGACCGGGTTGCATCAACACACAGGCAATTGGTCCGGCAAGACCATTGAGCTGGCCAGCGGCACCCATCAATATCAAAACCAGACCTTCCGCATTGTGGATTTGCCCGGTTGTTATTCCCTCTCTCCCGTTTCCCGCGACGAGCAAATCAGTTACAATTATATCATGCACGAAGCCATCGACGCTATCGTTGTAGTCTGCGACGTTACTTGTCTGGAGCGCAATCTGCTGCTTGCCTTGCAGTTAAAAGCTGTTTTTTCACCGGTGATTTTGGCAATCAACTGCATGGACGAAGCACTGCACAAAAAAATTCAGGTAGATTTAGAGAAATTACAGCAATTAACCACCCTGCCGGTTGTGGGGATTGCCGCAGGAAAAAAGCAAGGATTTCCCCAACTTCTGCAAACGGTTGTGCAGACTATCCAAACCCAACCTCCTCAACGGCTCAGCGACAGCTTGCCTGATCAAAATCATTTGGTAGCCCAAGCACAGCAAATCACAGAACAGTGCGTTATCTATCATAAAAATCATTTACAGACAGACCGTTGCTTTGACGCTCTGCTGGTAGGCAAATGGACCGGAATTCCCATCATGCTCGGTCTGCTGGCCTTCATTTTTTGGCTGACAATCTGCGGCGCTAACTATCCGTCTCAATGGCTGAGTTGCTGTTTCGCCCAAGGCGGTCAGCTATTGTCCCAGCTATTCCAGACGCTGCATACACCTTCATGGCTGCAAAGCTGCCTGCTGGACGGCGTTTATCAAACGGTAAGCTGGGTTGTTGCTGTCATGCTGCCGCCCATGGCTATCTTTTTTCCGTTGTTTACCATCCTGGAAGATTGCGGTTACCTACCCCGGGTAGCCTTTAATCTGGATTCCTGTTTCCAAAAAGCCGGCGCTTGCGGTAAACAGTGTTTGACAACGTGCATGGCCTTCGGCTGCAACGCTGCCGGCGTTATTGGCTGCCGCATCATAGAATCGCCGCGAGAACGACTTATTGCTATTTTGACCAACAGCTTTACGCCCTGTAATGGCCGTCTTCCTATGTTAATCGCATTGCTTACCATGTTTTTCGCTGCCAGTCAAGCTTGGATAGCGCCGCTTCTACTAGTCCTACTCATTCTATTCAGCTTTCTCGTCACACTGTCCATTTCCCGTCTGTTATCGAAAACCGTTCTGCGAGGTATGCCCTCATCCTTCATTTTGGAGCTACCGCCTTATCGCCGTCCCCAGTTGGGGCAGATTTTGCTACGTTCGCTGTTGGATCGCACCACCTTTGTTCTGCTCCGAGCTGTAGTAATTGCGGCACCGGCGGGATTGCTGATTTGGCTCCTGGCCCATATTTCTGTAGAAGGGCAATCCCTCATCCAACTGCTGGCTCAACTGTTAAATCCTTTGGCCGCGCCCTTTGGCATGGATGGCATTATTTTGTTGGCCTTTCTTTTAGGCTGGCCTGCCAACGAAATTGTCATCCCTTTAATGCTTATGATGTACCTGTCCAGTGGTACTATGGTAGAATTGGAAAATTACACTGCGTTACATATGATTTTAACGGCGCATGGCTGGACCTGGCAAACAGCAGCCGCTGTGCTGCTGTTCAGCCTTTTCCATTGGCCCTGCTCGACAACCTGCCTGACCATCCGCAAAGAAACTGGCAGCTTAGGCTGGACGGCACTGGCTTTTCTGCTGCCCACGACCACAGGATTACTGCTGTGCTTTTTATTGCGTCAATTACTTTTGCTGCTGGGACTCTCTTAAACACAGAAAACTGCCAGAAGAAACCTCTGCGTTCTCCTGGCAGTTTTTATGTGTCATCAAAATCGATTTCTATTGTTACTCTGGCTTGTAATTGCCCTTTAAAGATACGGTCTGGTTGAACACCAGATGCTCCGGTGTCGAATATTTGCTGTCCACACAGAAATATCCGTTGCGCAGGAATTGGAACTTATCGCCGGCTTTGGCGTTTTTCATATCCGGCGTTGCTTTACAGCCTTTTAAGACAACCAGCGAATTGGGGTTGAGATATTCCATAAAATCTCCTTCGCCCTGTTCCGGCTGCAATAGGAAATCCAGCATATGCACTTCGGCATCCAAAGCTGTGGTTGCCTCTACCCAGTGCAATGTTCCTTTCACTTTCCGGCCGGCGTTTTCCATGCCGCTTCTGGTGGTTGGGTCATAGGTACATTTTAATTCCACAATATTTCCTTCCGCATCCTTCACCACTTCATTGCACTGAATGATGTAGGCGTGTTTTAAACGCACTTCTTTTCCCGGCTT
>CABQBF010000094.1 GCA_902462325.1 uncultured Peptococcaceae bacterium | reverse complement strand
CATATGATCCGTCCCATTATTTGTTTGATATACAAATTTCAACAATTCCATAAAATCTTCATTGATGTATTTTTTTAATATATTTTTAAAATCATCTAATATTTTTGTAATTTGACTAATATCTGCAAAACAATAACGTTTCGTTAAAATTGGGGAAACCAACTTTCCTTCTATCAGAAATTCTTCTCTTTTTGTTATAGTTGCTTCATAAACGGCATTGCTATAATATCCAATTGTTTGGTTGCTTTTGTAATATGCAAATCCGCTGTATACTCTTTCATGAACTGCATGTTTAATTCGCTCTTCCTCCAATTGTTGTTCCTCAAGCTTCAACCATTCTAGCGTTTTATTATAATATGCGCCGCTTACTTTTTTAGCATAGTAGGCAGTTTCCAATAAACCTTTATATAACTGTCTCTTTTCTTCACGAAAAATACCTTTCAAATCCAGTCGAAGCAATTCCATCACTTCCTGGGCTTCATTCGTTGATTTTGGAGCCAGTTTTTGCAACGTTCTTGCAATATCGCCTACCCCTTCCTGCATAACATTTTTTGCCGCTTCTACTTTAAGCTGTTGATATAATGTATCTTTCTGACCTGCCGGCACAATTTTAGATGTAGATTTTCTGATTGGCGGAATACAATATAGCTCTTCTTTCAATTTTTGCTCCATAAATTCATATACATGTTTTTTTTCACTGCTCACAAAATAAAAGCACTCGCCTTTATCTGCATAGCAAGTTACGTATACTGGCAAATCAACTTTAAATCCACCTAAATCAGCAATCTGATTCACGATATCTACACACACCGCATCATGGTCTTTTTGCACAACTTCCATAGCTCATTCCTCCTTCCTTTATATTCCCAATACAGACTCAACTTCCATAGATACATAATAACGCTTCTCACGTTTTTCCACTTTCACATCATGTCGAATAAACCGGCTGATATTATCCGGTGTAAATAGTTCTTCTGTCCGTCCTAACTGATAAAATTCCCCGTCCTTCATCAACGCACATTTGTCAAACACCGGCAAAATTTCTTCGGGATAATGCGTAACATAAACAATTGTCATTTCCTTATTCTTTGCCATATCTTTTACAGTCTGCAGCATATACTCTCGTGCAAAAATATCCAGTCCAGTTCCCGGCTCATCTAAAATCAATAATTCTGGATTTGAAACTAATGCTCTGGCAATCAATACATTCTGACGTTCCCCCTTCGATAACTGATCAAAAGAAGATTCTATTTTGTGCCCAACATGTAGTTCCCGCAACAGATTTTTTGCCCGGATAATATCCTGATTTTCTATATCAAAGTTTTTGCCTAAACTACCATTTAAGCCAGATAACACAATATCTAAAACCTTTTCCGAATGATAAATTTTGTCAAAAAAAGATGCGCTAACCCAGCCAATTCGTTTTCGCAAACCTAAAATGTTTTTCCCAGCGTATTGATCGCCGAAAATCTCCACAGTCCCTGTATCATGTCGTCTAAAACCTGCTACAACACTCAATAATGTTGTTTTACCACAACCGTTCATTCCAAATAACAGCCAATGCTCCCCTTTTTTTATCTCCCAGTTAATATTCCGTAATAGGTATCGATTACCAGCAGTACAACTCATATTCTGAATCTTTACAGGTAATACATCTGTCATATTATCGCCCCCATATTACTCTGCTAAGAACTTTTCAGATAACAATAAATCCTGTCCGCTTGCTATTTCATCTAATCCTACTTGAGCCTTAAAGCCCTTTTTACTTAGAATGCCCAGATTTTTACAACACCATTGCATAATTTCACAAACTTTTGCCAAATTCATACGATCCTTCCGAATACTGTCGTCCAAATCTTCATAATAGTCAAAGCCTATTTCATTAACATAATACTTAGCAAGTTTGAATAACTCTGGCTCCACGCCATACTCAATACGGTTGCAACTAGGGCAAAAAATATCCAAACGGCCCTCTTCTGCATTACCATAAGTAATTCTGCGCAGAATTAATTCACTGCCGCAATAACTGCAACAGCAGCGATTCACACGTTCCCGCAGTTCTTGAATATGTTCGCTCTCATTTTCTTCTTTTGTAAAGTTATGAATAACATCTACAATTTTTTGAGTACCCATAAATGATCCTCCTTAGTTATAATCTACTATTTTTTAAATATCGAATTAAATTTTTTTAAAAATAAAAGCCGAATTTTCACTCGGCTTTTATTTTCATAATTACTTTGTTTTTAATTAAACTTCTTCAGAAAAAATTTGATAAGCAGGCGCACCTTCACATTGTGCTGGGAATCGGCAGCCCAACAGTACAGAGATTGTTGGAGCTACATCCACCTGACGAATAATACGGTCAGTTTCAAATCCTTCTTTTAAACCTTTCCCTGCAGCAATGAAGATTGGAGATGCAGAAGTTCCGCCTTCCCCATAACAAGTGGATAACGGGTCACAGTGGTCATAATTGTAACCTTCTGCTGTTGCAAAGAAAATATCCCCGGCAGTTTCTCCACCATAACCTAATAACACGGCATCTTTCTTACGTAGTGCCAATGCAATTACACGTTTACCTGTTTCAGGATCTTTATAGCCATACAAATCGGTCATTAATTGCTCTTCCAATTCATATTTATCCGCCGGGTCTACAATTCCCCTGCCACCATTGAGATTCGGATCCTTTATATTAATGAAGATATCATTCCCCTGTTGCTGCACAGCACGGGTTTTACTCCAATCAATCTCTTTGGTATCATTGCCATTTTCATCTTTCACCATGACAGTATAACCTAGTTCTTTCAATAAACCTACATTCAGAACTGCGCACATATCGCCAGCCAGTGGTGGAGTATGGGCAGGCGCTACCTGACCATGATCGCTGGTTACAATAATGGTCCAGCCTTCATCCAAGTAATGCAGGAAACTGCCAATATAACGGTCTGTCTGGTCATAAATTAGTTCCATCCATTCCTGCACATGCTCTCTTGCATCTGGATCACCTGCTTTATTGCCTGCCAAATGACGGATGATTGTATGTTCCTGCAAGTCAATTGCATGATAGTGGGAGAAAATTACTTCCACACCTTCATTATCAATCATGTGATGCAAAGCACGACTATACCAATTTGCTACGCCTTCCCAACAACCCAACATACTCTTAAAAGCATCGGTATTTGGATTCCAAATTTGACAAGAAGCAGGGAAAGGACCTGCGTTTTCTAACAAAATTTTGTGTAGTTCTTTTGGATGAAATACTGCATCATTATCAATATCGTAAACTGCAGACAGGAACATACGTAAACTACTGCCATCTTCGGCCAAATCCAATAACAGCATATTTCTTGCACCGCGTTTTTTATCATCGCCTTTATAGCAATCATCTACAATACCATAAACCATTTTATCTACATACATGGTTGCCATTGGCTCGGTTTCTTTTTTATTTTTATATAATTCTATATGATCGTATACACCTGCTTCATTTTTTAAAATCAAGCATGGACGGCGTACCAAACCACCTGCTTCTACCAGAACAAATTCTTTTGCATCTTCAGGTGCATTTGCCCACCCCTTAGCAGATTTAATTTTAGATACGCATTTATCGTGGTTCACATTCGGACCACCGATGGCAATACCAAAACCTTCGTTATAATTGGAATTGACACTCCGGTTTGCAGTAGTTCCCATTGCTTTTACTTCTTCTTTTTTTATAGTTGGGTCTGTATCCAAATCTACATCATTGACAACACAAGGTTCTACTGCGCCGGTAACTAAACCCTTTAAAAACGCAGTTTGTTCTTCAGCTTCACTGGCAGAAACAAAAAT
Organism: uncultured Peptococcaceae bacterium; assembly: GCA_902462325.1. Lineage (GTDB taxonomy): Bacteria > Bacillota > Peptococcia > Peptococcales > Peptococcaceae > UBA7185. The sequence continues at coordinate 5,822 of CABQBF010000094.1, read as the reverse complement.
TTCTTTTTCTACAATCATAACGCCCATGCCAACAGCACCTGGAGCAGTGCCATCTACCACCAACAAATTGGGATTATCGCTGGTTGGAGGCCATGCACTGCCCGGCCAGTGAAATACCAGCGTTTTTTTGCCAGCTTCTGCAGTGCAATTCCATACAGCTTCTGCTTTACACAAACGAGAATCAATATTATAATTTGCTACCGAAAAATCGTTTGGATCATGACGGAAGAACTGTGTAATAGAATGTACATTGGGGTTACAACCCACTGCTAATGTCGTCCACTGTGGCGGAGTTACGGTTGGATTGGAGCCCAGTAATACTAAATCATGTCTCTGAGCGCCGCGTGCCACTAATTTTGAAAAATTCGGCATCTTTCCTTCATCCATTAATTTTCTGGCAAAACGTGGTTCTAAGCCATCAACGCCTAAAACCATAACTTTGTCAGTCAGTGCTTTTCTTTGCATAATAATCTCTCCTTTTCATTTTTGAATATATATATAATTTAATATATAACAATTTTAGCTCACTAAACCTTTTCCTGCGTAACGCCTATATACATACGATGGCAAGTTCTGTAGCAAGCCAAGAACATCTTTAAAACACGATTACCCATAAAGGAATCAACACGAGTGCAGAAATCCACACTACAAGTATAGTACTAAAACCATAACCATATGCCGTTTTAACCGACATCCATTCTTTATTTGCATGCAGCATAGCTGCCCAGCCACTTGCCGCTGGCGTGGTAAACGCTGCATTAATTGCAAAGAAATTTACGATAAACCATAACACGGGATCGCCGCCCATCTCAGCGCAAATTGGTGCAAAAACCGGAAATAATACTGCTGCTATAATCAGATTATGACTTATCTGTGTTAATAAACTCAGCGCTATCATACATACAATTGTAAATACGACCCAATTCATATTGCCAATTACCCCTATTAACCAGCCCATCAAAGTAGTCATAATACCACCATCTTCACTTCTTAAGGCTGCACCAATGGGCATCGTTGCAGCAATCATGAAAATCAAATCCCACGAGATACCATTTTTCCACAGTTTTGCAGGTTCCTTTACTAAAGGTTTTCCATCGACTGTAATCAAATAGGCTGCCGTAACAGTGATAACAGTGGCACCAATAATACCCATACTTTTCCATTTCAACACAAATGCAGTTGCCGGTAGAAAGGCTGGCAGAGCAAGAAAAATTATAAAAAACAACATAAATACCACGCCCCATTTTTCTCGTTCCCCCCAAGTGGAATTCCCAGCAAAATCTGCTAAATCAATACTTAATTTATTAATATCAAACTTTGTCAATTTTCCTAAAAGCAAATACACGATAAAGAAAAAAATACTCAATACAATAAATCCAAAATACCACGCACCTTGTGGAACTTCGCCCATTACTGAAACATAGCCACCACTAAAAGCAAGTACACTTGGTTTGAATGGAAATAGATATGCGCCCATTGCAGAAAAGAAAATAACGCCTGTCAGCAAATATCCCATATCTTTTGAATGTCGTTTATATCCAACATCATCAGCAATTTTATAAGATATACTCCAAAATACAAGAATTGCTGCTAAAGTGTCGGCAAACGCTGCAATTAGCCAGGCCGAAAAAAAGATCATGCCAATAATCAACCAAGGATGTCCTTTTACAAATTTTACCGACAACAGCCAATCCGCTAAAGCACCTGTTAAATTAACTTCATTCAGTAATGCCACAAAGCCAAAAGCAATTAACATATTCATAACCACTGTATCGGAAATGCCTGCCTGAAACGCTCCCATCACAGTCGTATAACCACTTAAACCCAAAACGATCAGCCCAATTGTACTTGAAACAATAAAGTCTAAAAATAACCAGCCATATAAGGTACCAATAAAAACCCCTAAAATTTTCATTCCCATCGGCGTTATCTGTCCAAATGGAGATAACAATCCTATTCCAAACATTAGCATCAGCATAATTACAAAATTAATTGTATCTTTTCTTTTTCCTAAAATTTTTGCATTCATAATCCCATCTCCCTCATAGACAAATTCTACTCACTCCAGAATCTTACTCTGCGCGCATTTGCTTTCTGTGCTTATGAGATTAATTTAACACACAAAAAAAAATTATAGTAGACACAATAAATTTCATTTATTTATATAAATCAAATTTAATTTATAACTTTCTCCATTTCTAAAATGCTCAAACAAAAAAGGATAAGTGCATGAATCAACATTTCCTTATGCCGATTCATGCACTTATCCTTTTATCAAGCGTTCTAATAACAATAGCACTTTTATATCGCAATCTTTCCGTGCTACCATTACAACATATATTTCATCATCAAAAGGTTCATATACTTTAAAATGTTCATAATCAATACAATGTATATCTGGTGCGAATTTGGTAACCAAACCCACACCGTAATCATTTAGGATTGCTTCTGCATAAATATCACTATCATTTGTTTCTAATACAATATTATCGTCTATGATATCATCTGCCGCTTTTATCTTTATTTTCGGTAATTTTTCAAACTCCTTTCGCGATAGCTTTTTTACATTTTCTTTTATCCATTTTGTATTTTTACTGCTTACTGGATATTGTTTAGACGCATATAAATAGCGAATATAAATTCTTGTATCATTTTCCACGGTCTCTCGGTTCTCATCTGTAAGAATCATAAGCATCACGGAATCATTCTCTAACTTTTCATAATAGTCCATACTAATACTGCTTAATTCTTTTAATTGGAAATTTTCTAACACTCTTGATCCTGGACCAACTATTTTATTTGAAAGTAATTTTATCGTCTGTCTATCTGTAATTAATCCATATTTTTTTCTCTCAATTGTTTCTACATTATTTAAATTCAATATCTCATCTTGCAAAAATAATATCCGTTCAGCAATTTTTACAACTTTTTTCCCGTTCTCAGTCAATTTTACTCCACGATAGGTTCTCTCCAAAATAGAAAATCCACATTCTAATTCCAATTGTTTCATTGCCGCGCTAATAGCTGAACTAGTCATATAAAGATTTTCTGCAGCTTTATTAATTGAATTATACTTTGCAACTTGCGTTAAATAATACAACCACTCTGTTTTGATCACTTATAATCCCCTACCAATTTTATTTGTCGCATAACTTTATAGACTATTATACCCGATTTATCGGCAATATTCAATTAGCAAGATTCTCCATATAATTAGGAATTGGAGGGGAGGCGTTATGTTGATTTCCTATGAACCTTTATGGGTAACTATGAAACAAAAAGGAATTACGACGTATTCACTCATAAAAGACTATCAATTCAGTCGTGGAACTCTTGATTCTCTAAAACAAAATAGAAATATATCAACAGCAACATTAAATACCCTTTGCACGATTTTATCTTGTGAAGTAAAGGATATTTTATGTTATATTCCCGATGAAAAATAGTTCGCTAATCCTCATACGCAATGTCCCCCATCGTTTTCATAAAATTTTTATAAATTAGCCCGCCGCCGGCTTAACCGCCTGAAGGCAAATAAAAAGAGACTTGTCCAATACAGAGTTTCCCCTGTTTTGGACAAGTCTCGTTATTTCAAATAAAGCCAGACCGCAAACGGCCAGTGTGTTGACTTCATTACACCAAAGGTGCCAACTACTCCTTTATCTCGCCATTATTATATCAAGCGAAAATCAAATGCCCTAATCCAAGAATAATAGGCAATCCTATGACGGTAAAAACAATCACACAGGTAACCATGACCTTAAAGACATCTTTTGTGCGAATCCAATCGGTACGAGCAAAACACATCGCCGTCGCTGGCGAAGCAGCCGGTGTTAAAAATGCGGTGTTGATTGCTAATAAAATCAACAACACACCAATAATAGGATTAGCACCTACACTCTCATAAAAAGTTCCCAATACTGGTAAAAACATAATTCCTACAATGATATTATTCATAAAGTTTGTTAAAATTAAGGCAATCGCAAATAGTGCAATTAAAAATGCTACGCCAGAGAAACCGGTCAAAATTGGACTTAATAAGCTCACCAGCCATGGTTTCAAACCGGTAGCATCACTCATCAGCAATGACGATAACAGCATGATCACAACAATCATAAAGATAATCGGCCAATTCAATCCGCCTTTTGCTGATTTGTTAAAATCTAACAGAGGTTGTCCATCTACCTTGATAAGCGTAAACAGTACCGTACAGATAATCATTAGGGAAGCATTGCCCATGCCGCTGATAAATTGGGTAAAAGCCCAACTGGTAGGTAAGCTGCCAGGAATCAACAACAAGATTAAGGCGAAAGCAAAAGCGATTAAAACAGCTTTTTGATGCCGTGTAATGTCACTGTTTTCTTTTGCTAATTTCGTAACATCAAAATCTCTCATTTTACTGACATCAGGACGCAAAATAAACCGACAGGCTAAAATATAGCCTATAATAATTGCGATACCAGTTGGCACCATAACCAACATGTATTGCAGATAATTTACCTGAATACCGGTAATTTGCGCGAAGGAGCCTAAAAGTACCATAGGAATGGCCTTGAAGGGCAACATAATCCCAAATGGCGAAGCGCTGATAATCACGCCGATAATCATAATTGCCGGATACATTTCGTAGGGCTTATAATCAACCTTTTCAAAAATGCTGAAGAGCAACCCCCACATTAAAAATATAGCGGCATAGGCTTGACCAAATACGGATAACAGACCGCCAACGCAGAGAAAAATTGTAGAAAACAGCCATGGCCGACCCTGTAACCATTTTCTCGTAATAATATAATTGGCCACATTATCTATGGCGCCGCTATCAGTAAGCATTTGTACCAACACCAAAATAAAAACTAAAAATACAACCGTTTCATTACCAAAGCCTTGCACCATAATCTCTTTTACAGAAGCAATACCGCTCAGGCCAATGGCAACCCAGCCCAACAAACTGGGCCAGAACATACCGCAAGTGCTCCAACCATATAATAAACCAAGAAAAATTCCCAGCATCCGCATGCCTACTACTGTGACATCCCCAAACGGCGGTATAAACCCAAAACCAAACATCAGCGCAATAATAACAATAAAATGGAACCACGTCAAATCTTTTTTCGTTTTTGTTTGTTCTGAACTGGACATACTACCCCTCCTCACAACTCTCATATAAAAATGCATTGTTATTGAATCTTACTTCTCTCATTACTGAAAAAGCTAACAAAGTTCGTAATTGGGCGACTATTTAGAGGACAAAAACTAAATAGCCGCCTTTTTTGTGTGTCAAATAAAAGCTCTTTTACGCCGCCAAGGAAATAACTTTCAGAGAACGTACTAGCATATCAGGTGACACCTTGCCTTTCATACTACTCTAAAATCTGATAAATGACTGCGCCTTCACACTGAGCAGGCATTCTTACACCGGCTAAAACAGCCATTGTTGGCGTCAAATCTGCTTCACGAATGATACGTTCGGTTTTGAAATTTTCTTTAATACCAGGCCCAGCTGCGATAAAAATTGGCGATACAGAAGTTTCCCCAAAGCCATAGGTTGTAGAGAGCGAGTCATTGTGGTCATAGTTATAGCCTTCTGCCAACCAAATCATAATATCACCACAATTTGGTCCGCCTAAGCCCAACTGTACACAATCCTTATTACGCAGAGCCAGGGCCACGACACGATTGCCCGTTTCTGGACTCTTATAGCCGTAAAGGGCTGTCATTAGGCGTTCTTCCTCTTCATATTTATCTTCCGGTTCAACAATTCCATGAGGATTTCTGCCTTTCAAATTAATGAAAATATTTAAACCTCTGGCCACTGCCTTTGT
>CABQBF010000093.1 GCA_902462325.1 uncultured Peptococcaceae bacterium | reverse complement strand
TAGCACACAGTCCTTGGAGAGGGACTATAAACACTACTACTTTATAATACGAGGAGCGTGATTTTTATGACATTGTTCAAAGAACCGCAGTCAGTCACTCTGACTGAATTTGAAGTCATGGAAAAGCAAGAAGGTTTAACCTATGAATTGATTGACGGCGTAGTGATGATGTCGCCAAGACCAAATCCTCGGCATAGCGAACTTGCTTCCCGTCTAGCTGTTAAACTGATGCAATACTTTCAGGACGAATCCTGTTTTGTATTTTTTGAACGGGAATTGCACCACAATGATGCAGTATTGATTCCTGATTTATCTTTTTTCTGTAAAGATAATACCGAAGTTCCTCTGCTGGTCATTGAAATCTTAAGTCCCAGTACCCGTAGCCGTGACTTAATTCAAAAGCCCTACTATTATCAAAAAATGGGCATTTTGGAATACTGGATTATCGATCCGGAAGAAGAAACGCTGATGGTATTTAATTTAGCCGAAGAATCAGCCATCACAACCTACCAAAAAGGGCAAATCGTGCAGTCCATTGTGAAGCCGGAAATTCAGATTTCCCTAGATGAACTTTTTAAAAGGTTTCTATGACAAAAACAAAAAGCCCTCTGTGCTACCAACACAGAGAGCCTTCCGTCTTAATATGCTACCAACATATTAAGAAAACCGCTAGCAATATGCTAAAATACGCTAAAATACGCTAAACAGTCTCAACAACTATATTTTAGCATATTCTGGCGGTATCAGCAAATAAAATTATTTACGAGGTGATGCTATGTCCGAGAATATGATTGTTGTCGGTTATGTTCGTGTATCCACAGAACATCAGCTGGACAATTACAGCATTGATGAACAGACCGAACGGCTAAAAGCTTACTGCCGCGCCAAGGGCTGGATTTTGGCCAAAATTTACACAGACGGCGGCTTCTCTGGTGGTAATACCAACCGGCCGGCATTACAGCAAATGCTTTTAGATATTCGCAATAATCACATCAATTCTGTCATCGTATATAAGCTGGATCGATTGAGCCGCAGCCAAAAAGACACGCTGCGATTAATTGAAGATGAATTTCTGGCCAACAATACAGATTTTATTTCAATTTCAGAAAATTTTGATACTTCTACTCCTTTTGGCCGAGCTATGATTGGAATTCTCTCGGTATTCGCGCAACTGGAGAAAGACCAGATTACCGAACGTCTCTCCATGGGCCGCGTTGCCCGCAGCAAATCCGGATTATTTCACGGCGGCGGCCAAGCTCCTTTCGGTTATGACTATGTAAACAGCAGGTTAGTTGTAAACAGCTATCAAGCTCTACAGGTGCAGGAATGCTTTCAGCGCTTTTTAGAAGGTCAGAGTATCAATTCCATTAACAATCAAATGAAAGCGTTATACGGCGGATTTTGGAGCGCTGCCAAGGTGCTAGGCATGCTGCGTAACAGCATCTACATAGGCAAGGTTAAATTTGCGCAGAAAGAGTATGAAGGCATACATGAAGCAATTATATCTGACGAGGTTTTTCAAGAGGCACAGCGGCTTTTATCCTCTTCTGAGCGGGAAGAAAAAAAGAACGCTGCGCAGAAAACACCCTACCGGGCAGGTTATTTACTTTCCAGTATGATTTACTGTGGACGCTGCGGCACCCGATATGCAGCTGACCATGGTTACTACAAATGCTATTCCCGCTCCAAGTCCAATAAAAAATATGTAACAGACCCCCATTGCCACAATGACAACTGGGCAATCGAAAAATTAAACCAATATGTTATCCAAGCCATTGAAGACTTGCTGTCCAATGAAAAGCTATTAACTGAAATTATGGCTAGCTGCCAACGCAATCCAGTACTCCCGGCAGTGGACCAAAAGAAATTAGAAAACCGGATTATCGAGATTGATAAACAAATGAGCAACATTATCGATCTGTACCAGTTGGTTCATCAGGATAGCAACGATGTACCCATTGAAGATATTGTAAATCGTATTAAGCAGTTATCTATCGAAAAGACCAGGCTAGAAGCTGAACTGAAAAACGACCATAAAACACCGGATAATAAACGAGCATCTTTCTTGAGCACCCTGAAAAATTTTCAAGACCATTTTCACACCTCTCCACTAGAAACACAGCGCCTAATTGTTTCCGGCCTCTTAGAATCCATCACAGTAGACGGACGTAAAATATCCATCAAATGGCGCATTTAGAGCCATTTCCAAGCATTTCACAGAATTATATGGGCTATATGGATGGTCTTCGGCTGTCTCATTTTAATTAATGCCATGCAGCGCACCAATGTTTTGAAACGGATTGCCTATAATCTCTTAATTCTGACTGGCGGCACCTATATGGGCATCATCATGGGATTAACTATCTTTGGCGTCCTGTTCGGCACCATTTCCATCGCCTGCGTAGCTTTGGCCTTTGGTGTCTGCAAAGCCTTAAATTTAGGTAAAGGAAAAGCGGCGGCCGGTATTCTGCTGGCCACCACTGTAGCGGTTACCTCCTCCGGTGACTTTACATTTACTGCTGTCGGTGTAGGGATTAGAGGTGCCGTTGCCAACTTGGCCCTGACTGCCATGAACCTGCCCAACGTACCTGTCGATTATGTGCATACGTTTCTGCATAATATTCCTTGGGTTGCTTATCCATTTATCACCAGCTTCATTCTGGCCAAATTGTGCGCACCCAAAGAAAATATCGGCGGCAAAGAACATTTCCGTAAATTGAAAGCCGAATTGGGCCCCATGAGCGGCGCCGAGAAAAAAGCCCTAGCCATTTTTATCGCAGTTATGGTATATGCCTTCACCACCGTTATTCATGGTCTGGATTTGGTTTATGGCTTCATTTTTGGCCCAATGTTACTATTCTTTCCTGGCTTTAAAATCGGCACCAAAGAAGACATCACCAGTGTCAATATCGGTATGTTGATGTTCATCGCCGGTTGTATTTCCATCGGCACTGCGGCCACTGCTGTCGGCATCGGTGATTTAATTGCCGAAATTGCAACTCCAGTCCTGGCCAACAGAAGCGGCGGCTTTTTCGTATTCTTGACCCTGTTATTGGGCGCTCTGGCTAACATTGTTATGACACCGGTTGCACTGATGTCCGTACTGGCAGTCCCGTTATCGCAAATCGCCGTCAATATGGATATGACCGTTTATCCAGTCATTTACGCGCTGAAACATGCCTGCACCACCATTATCTTCCCTTATGAAAATACCACCTTCCTTTTTGCTTACGCATTTGGATTGATTGATATGAAACTGTTCATGAAGCTAATGGCCATCATGTGTCTTGCAGAATTTATCTTTATGCTCTGTGTCGGTGTTCCATTCTGGACGTTCCTCGGACTAATGTAATACTAGCAGAACCATATAGTTCTTTGAGATAGACAATCATGAGAAAAACTCACCCTAATAAAGGAAAGCAGGATATAGGCCATACACGATGTAGTAGTATACGAAAGATGCCGTCTAAAGTCAGAAGAGAATTAGCGCTTCCAAGCTCGTGAGACAGAGTGACTTTCAGTTCCTTAGGTATACCACTTCTTGTTTTCATCTCATTTTGATGAGGACGCAGGATGGTCAACAATGAAGCAAGGAGCTACATCGGTTTATGCAAAGGAGGTTTGCTTTATAGAAAGATTGTATAAACGGATGCTGTGGAATTGATATTCATAAAATGAGCGCTCCACCTTCAAAGGCAGGGCGCTCATTTGCCCTATAAGGGCCCATTACCAACAGAGCCTAAAGGTTCTGACTAGTCAATAAATATTAGACAAGATCTTATAAAAATAAATCAGATAAATCGTAAAACTATACATGTCATAAGACATCTTTGACATCAGCTATAAGAGACGTCAGACAGTCAATTCCAACAGTATAGATACATAAACAACTCAAAGCCCATAAATTTCTCGGTATTGCTTTGGAATCAGATAATTCAATGCATACACTAGCCGCTGTTCATTAAAAAATGTGATATATCCATCATTTCTGTTTTAAAAGGCTTAGCCCCTGTGACATAGAGTTTCTTTAATCAAGAAGTTCCTTCAATCCACCCATATATGCTATAGGGGCTCCACGCTTGAAAGAAAGTGCGTGACTGACAATCTCATCGTTCCAAAAATCCAATGTATAATGTCGGTTCATAATAAATATCTTTTATCCGAAAGGCTGTCATATCGCTTATAATGTATTGAAATGGCCCCTCGATCTGTAGCTATAACATAAAAAAAATTGGGAAAGCTTTTTTCAGCAATGCTAAGCTTTACTGAGTTTATTTTTGTTGTAATCCCATGTGACAAATACCGTTTGTTCTGTATAATACTTTCTATAATCACCGAGTTCTTTCGTTAGAATTTAGGTCGTGGTAACTTTTATTCTAGCGTACTTAATCACTTTTTCTACCTCTGATCTCACATCAATTGTAACTCTACAACTCAAAATAGTAAGCCAATTAAAAACTGCACTAAAGGAATGGTGCCCAGACAGGCAATGGTGCTGACAAATACTGTTTCTGCCGCCACCCGTTCATCGCCGCCGTAAGTACGAGCCATCATAGTGATTGCTACCATAGGCGGCAGACTAACGATAGTGGCCATCAACAGGCTGACCACATCGTTAAAGAAGAAACCTGCTACAAAGTAGACCAGCACCGGCAAGATAGTCATTTTCAGCACGATCAGAAAATATACATGGGGCTTCATCAGCATGGACAATACCGGCATGGTGGCCAGCAAAGCGCCTAAATATAAAAGGGCCAAATAGCGGCTGCAATCTCCTAATCCTTGAATGGTAGTAAGTACCGGTGCAGGTAGTTGCACGTTCAAGTAAAGCAATCCCAACGCTATGACAATCCCCACCAACGAAGGGTTGAGAAAATTTTGCAGCATACTGCCGCCTTTTCGTTTGGCATTACGGGTGCAGAGAAATAATCCTACCGACCACAACAGGATTTGGTCGATTGTCATATAAATTAAAAGACACACTGCAACCTGGCTATTGCCAGGAAACATGGTTTCAATTAAGGGCAAACCCATAAAGCCGATGTTACAGAACATGGCCGCAACAGCAAACACATCCTGTCCACTGCGGCGCAGGCCGCTGGCGCCCCCCATCGCATAACCCAGCAAGCACAAAACGAAATACAGCAGCAACAACGCGATAGCAAAATTGCGATTAGCGATGATATATTGTATGGTGATTCCATTGCCGATAATCAAATAAAAAATCAAACAGGGCAGCAACAGCTTCACAATCAATTTGGATAATCCGTTTAACACATCAGCAGTCAAAACTTTGGCTTTGGCCATTACATAGCCAATCAGCATCAGGATGCCGAACACCAGCACCTGATTGACCACCACATAAAACTGTTGACTCATGGGGTTCTTCCTCTCTTTTTATATCTAATTTCATGTACTGTCATTCATGATGCTTCAATATATAACGCTATAGAAACATAAACTACTACAGATTACAAAAACTGCTGTCCTGTTCTACAAGACAGCAGCTCCATGTTATTTATTCCACTTCTTTGTCTTTCTTTTCCGCTTCTTCATCGCCGGCAATTCCTTTTTTAAAGCCGTGGATACTTTCCCCTAAGGCTTTCCCCACACCAGGCAATTTACCAGGTCCGAAAATAATCAGCGCAATGATTAAAATTAAAACCAAACTGGCAGGACCAATATTAGCAATATATCCGAACATCTGATTACCTCCTTCGTCTTTGTAACGGCTCGGTTTTCATCTCTATCATATACTTTTTCGCTCAAAAAGACAAGGACAAATTGTATACAATGGAACCTATCAGAAAATTATATTTGAGTGATGTCTACCAGTTCAACATCCTGAATAGATTTGTTCATACTGATGCAATCTACCAGCACTTTAGCGGTATCAATGGCTGTTAAGCAGGCGATGGAACGTTCCACAGCTTTACGGCGGATGCGCACCCCTTCCCGCATAGGCTGACGACCTTTGGTAGAGGTGGAAATTACATAGTCCACTTTTCCGCTTTCTAACAAGTCCAGAATGTTGGTTTTGCCTGGCTCAGAAATTTTGTTAACCTTTTCCACATGTAAACCATAATTATTCAAATAGGTTGCAGTACCTTTGGTGCCATACAATTGGAAGCCCATTTTTTCTAATTTTTTCGCGATTGGGAATACTTCTTCCTTATCCTTATCCCGCACCGAAATCAAGACGCCGCCTTCATGTTTAATTTTATAGCCGGCTGCAATTAAGCCTTTATATAAAGCTTCATCGAAAGTTTTAGCAATGCCCAGCACTTCCCCAGTGGATTTCATTTCCGGCCCTAACATGGTATCTACCGAATGTAGCTTTTCAAAGCTGAATACTGGCACCTTTACAGCTACATAATCGCCCACTGGATGTACGCCGGTTTCATAGCCCATACCTTTTAAGGTAGCGCCCAACATAATTTTGGTGGCCAAATCTACCATTGGTACATTGGTAACCTTGCTGATGTACGGCACAGTCCGAGAAGAACGGGGATTTACTTCAATGACATACACTTCGCCGTTGTGAATGACATACTGAATATTCATCAAGCCAATCACATGCAATTCTCTGGCCAGCCGGCCTGTATATTCGATAATCGTTTTCTTGTTTTCTTCCGTCAAACGCTGTGCCGGATATACCGAAATCGAGTCACCGGAATGAATGCCAGCCCGCTCAATATGCTCCATAATGCCCGGAATGAGATAATCCTTACCGTCGCAGATAGCATCCACTTCTACCTCGATCCCCATCATGTATTTGTCAATCAGCACCGGATTTTCAATGCCGGTTGCTAAAATGATATTCATATATTCTTCCACATCGGCATCGCTGTAAGCGATAATCATATTCTGACCGCCCAACACGTAGGAAGGCCGCAACAACACCGGATAACCCAACTGTTTCGCTGCTTTCAGCGCTTCATCCATCTGGAACACCGTATGGCCTTCGGGACGGGGAATCTGACATTTTTGCAGCAGTTCATCAAAGCTTTCTCTATCTTCTGCCTCGTCGATACTCTTAGCAGATGTCCCCAGAATATGCACACCGGAAGCTTCCAAATGCTTGGTCAGACCGATAGCCGTTTGTCCGCCAAACTGTACAATGGCACCCCAAGGTTTTTCCGTAGCGATAATAGAATCTACATCTTCCGGCGTCAGAGGGTCAAAATAGAGCCGGTCGGAAGTGTCAAAGTCGGTGGATACCGTTTCTGGGTTGTTATTGACAATAATCGCTTCATAGCCCTCTTCCTTCAACGCCCAAACACAATGTACCGAGCAATAGTCGAACTCAATTCCCTGTCCAATACGAATTGGACCAGAGCCGAATACAATAATTTTTTTCTTGCCGCTGTTATGTTCTTCTAAAAATTCTGCTGCTTCGTTTTCTTCATCAAAGGTGGAGTAAAAATACGGCGTTTCTGCTTTAAACTCGGCAGCGCAGGTATCTACCATCTTATAAGAGGCAAAGCGTTTTTCCGGCGCATCTTCGCCAGAAAGCCGTTCGATGGTTTTATCCAAAAAGCCCATCTTCTTCGCTTCTAAATACAATTCAGGCGTTAGTTCCTTTTTCACCAGCTTCCGTTCCATCTTGACCAGATTTTGCAATTTGGCCAGGAACCATTCGTCAATTTTAGTAATATTGTGAATTTTAGCAATTTCAATGCCCCGCTTCAACGCTTCATAAACCACAAAAACCCGTTCATCGTCACAACGTTTCAACAGGCGCACCACATCGCTGTCATTTAACATCTGCAACTTGGGCAAATTAAAGGTATCCAGCTTCAATTCGATGGAGCGTACCGCTTTCATCATGGCTTGTTCAAAACTAGTGCCAATGGACATCACTTCACCGGTCGCTTTCATTTGGGTACCCAGCGTGCGGTTGGCGTAAACAAATTTATCGAACGGCCATCTCGGAAATTTGACAACAATATAGTCGATGGCCGGTTCAAAGCAGGCAAAGGTATTGCCTGTTACTGCGTTGACAATTTCGTCCAGAGTGTAGCCGATTGCAATTTTGGTGGCAACCTTGGCGATTGGATAACCGGTAGCTTTAGAAGCCAGCGCAGAAGAACGGGAGACACGGGGATTTACTTCAATCACCGCATATTCAAAGCTGTCTGGATGTAATGCAAACTGGCAGTTGCAGCCCCCTTCTACTTCCAGCGCCTGCACAATATTCAGCGCCGCGCTGCGCAGCATCTGATACTCTTTATCGGACAGGGTAACAGCCGGAGCCACTACAATGGAATCGCCAGTATGCACCCCTACGGGGTCAAAGTTTTCCATAGAGCATACCGTGATAATATTGGCATGGGAATCACGAATAACTTCAAATTCAATCTCTTTCCAGCCGGAAATATTTTTTTCAATCAACACCTGGGTAATCGGTGATAACCGCAGACCATTTTCCGCAATTTCATGCAGTTCTTCAGCATTATGAGCAATCCCGCCGCCAGAGCCGCCCAGCGTAAAGGCCGGACGCACAATCACCGGATAGAGAATTTCTTCGGCGTATGCCAGTGCATCCTCCACTGTTTCTACCACTTTGGAAGGGATACAGGGCTCTCCAATGCTAATCATGGTGTCTTTAAAAATCTGCCGGTCTTCTGCTTTGTCGATGGTTTCTGGATTAGCGCCTAACAGCTTTACATTGTGGGCTTCCAAAAAGCCTTCCTTGGCCAACTGCATAGATAAGGTCAAACCAGTCTGACCGCCTAAGGTAGACAGCACACTGTCCGGCTTTTCAATTTCGATGATTCGTTTTACCACATCTAAATTGAGAGGCTCAATATAAATTTTATCGGCCATAGCTTTATCGGTCATAATGGTGGCCGGATTGGAGTTGACCAGCACGACTTCCAGACCTTCTTCTTTCAATGCACGGCAGGCCTGGGTGCCTGCATAGTCAAATTCGGCTGCCTGACCGATGACAATCGGGCCGGAACCAATTACCAGCACTTTTTTAATATCTGATCTCAATGGCATCTTATTTGCCCTCCTTATCCATTAAATCCATAAACCGGTCAAAAAGATAGCTGGTGTCGCGAGGACCGCCGCAGGCTTCTGGATGGAACTGTACGGTGTACACTGGCGCATTGTAATATTGTACGCCTTCACAGGTTTTATCATTGACGTTCCAATGGCTCATCTTCCCTATTGCTTCATCAATGCTGTCGCCCACTACGGCATATCCATGATTTTGACTGGTTACATAAACCCGTCCAGTGGTTAAATCTTTCACCGGTTGGTTGCCGCCGCGATGACCATATTTTAACTTCACTGTCTGTGCGCCATTAGCCAAAGCGGTCAACTGATGGCCCAGGCAAATGCCGAACATTGGAATTTTGGCTGCAATCAGTTTTTGCAAATTGTTAATCACTTCTGTATTTTCTGCCGGATTGCCAGGCCCGTTGGTCAACATCACACCATCAGGCTGCATAGCCAGAATTTCCTCGGCTGTGGTATTATAGGGCACCACCGTGACCTTGCAGTCTCGTTCCAGCAAATGACGCAGAATATGCGCTTTGTAGCCAAAATCCATCATCACTACATGACGCTTGGCCTGTTCCACTTCATATTCCTGTTTCTCTGTACAGCTCACAGTTTTTACTGCATCTTTAATTTCATAAGCGTTAATCTGCGCCAGCAATTCTTCTTTCTTGGCATAAACATCTTCGGTCGTAATGGCGCCATTCATCACGCCCGATTCCCGAATGATGCGGGTCAACTGCCGGGTATCTATCCCATATAAGCCAATGACATTGTGCTCTTTTAAAAAAGCGTCAATCG
>CABQBF010000092.1 GCA_902462325.1 uncultured Peptococcaceae bacterium | reverse complement strand
CCATTGCCGATGGAAAAATTGTGCGGGACGGGCAGGTGGCGCGGCCATGAATATTTTTAACAGAGTTGCTTTACAAGGTTTGAAGAAAAATCGTACACGGACGTTGGTGACCATTGTCGGTGTGCTGTTATCGGCTGCTTTGTTTACAGGCGTGGCCACCTTTGCGGTTTCTTTGCAAAGTTATCTCATAAATGGCGCCGCCGTTAAATATGGAAGCTGGCACCTTGAATTACCAGCCGTCAGCGCAACCATTGCAGCAGATGCAGCGGACGATAGCCGCGTTGCTGATACGGTTCTGCTGCAAAATATTGGCTATGCTGCGCTGGAGGGCGGGAAAAATCCAGCGAAACCGTATATATTCCTCTCTGGTTGGGACAAAAAGGCTTTGGAAATGCTGCCTGTAAATTTGCTTTCTGGCAGGCTGCCGGAAAACGGCAGTGAAGTTGTAGTTCCTGCCCATCTTGCGGCCAACGGCGGCGTGAAATTTTCTATAGGCGAAACCATTACGTTGTCTGTAGGCAACCGCATAAACGGTAATGAGAGTTTAAGTCAGCACAATCCTTATGTGGCTGGTGCGGAGATCTTGGAGCCGGTTATGCAGAAAAGTTATACGGTAGTTGGCATTTGTCAGCGTCCAACTGTAGAAGAATATAGCGCGCCGGGCTATACCTTAATTACTGCCGCCGATAACAGCAGTGCAGATGACGTGGCGCTGTTTATCACGCTGAAAAATCCTTATCAGCTTGCTTCTTACACAAAAGATGTGGTAGGCGATGGCAGTTATGTTTTGAATGATAATGTGTTGCGTTTTATGGGACTTTCCAGTGAAAAGCTTATGATGGTGCTGTTGTATGCCATTGTTGCCATTTTGGTGATTTTGGTAGTGGTGGGTTCGGTATTTTTGATTTACAATGCCTTTTCTATTTCTTTAAACGAACGCACACAGCAGTTTGGTATTTTGATGTCGGTTGGCGCCACGGAAAAACAATTGCGCAATTCGGTGCTGTTTGAAGGCCTTTGCATTGGCATGATAGGCATTCCGTTAGGTATTTTAGTGGGGCTGCCCGGCGTCCAACTGGTACTTTCCTTAGTAGAAAAGAATTTTGCCAATGTCATGTATGATACTGTACCGCTGAGTTTGGTGGTGTCAGTACCGGCTATTGTTGCTGCGGCAATCATCAGTTTCTTTACAATTTTTATATCAGCTTACATTCCCGCCAAAAAAGCTGCTGCCATGCCAGTGATGGATTGTATCCGGCAGACAAAAGAGATAAAGCTTACTGCAGAGAATTTTAAAATCTCTCCGCTGGTGCAGCGGTTTTTGGGTTTGGCAGAGCAGCTAGCGCTCAAAAACTTTAAGCGCAATAAGCGCCGTTATGGCAGTATTATTTTATCGCTTACATTTAGTATGGTGCTGTTTGTTGGGGCTAGCAGTTTCGGTAGTTACTTAAATCAAATCGCAGACGCATCGGACACTGTGGTGGAGCAATATGATATTGTGTTTTCCAGCAGCGACATGGAAGAAACAGAGCTGCTGCAGTTGTATGACCAGCTGAAAAGCACTGCTGGCATAACGGTAAGCGGTTATCAGGCAGAGGTGGCTTATCCTTGCTGTATCAGTGCTGAACAGCTTTCCAGCAGTTTTCTGAATACCTTCGGAGATTTTTTAGACTATGACGGCAAAGGCCAACCGGCAAAGGCTACGTTGGACGCTGTTTTTGTAGATGATAATGCCTATCAGAAATTGCTGGAACGGCTGAATTTGCCAGCCAATGTTTATAATGGGCAAGCTGACAGCATGATTTTGGCAGCTTATGTGGAAGGCTATCTGTACTGGCAGGATATTCCCATAGACATTACCCTTTGTGATAACAGCGGCAATGGGGTGAAAACGGTACGTGCAACTTTTGTCAAGGATTATCCAGATTTATTGCCGGCAGAAGCGGGCAGCACATTTCGGGGGTATTCTCTTTTGCTGATTGCTCCTTATACAATGAAAGCCCAGTTTGATGGATTGGATACCGTGGAGAAGACCGTATTGGGGATGACTTTTGAATCAGACAATCCTGGCCAATCAACAGCGCAAATGCAGACCATTCTTGATGCAAACGGTATCACTGCTGAGTATAGTCTGTACAATCTGTATGCAATTTTGGAGCAAAACCGTAATCTCAATTTTATTGTGCATTTATTTGCCGCGGTGTTTGTCCTAATGATTACGTTGATTGCTGTTGCCAACGTGTTTAACACCATTTCCACCAATGTGAAGCTGCGCAGACGGGAACTGGCCATGCTCCGTTCCGTGGGGATGGCTGAGCGGGATTTTAATAGAATGCTATGCTTTGAATGTATTCTTTATGGAGCGCGAACCATGCTGTGGGGGCTGCCGCTTTCGGTCGTGAGCTCCTGGCTTATCTATAGAGGCATGGTGGCTGGCGGCGGTTTTCAACTACAATTCTTATTTCCGTGGAGCAGTCTTGTCCTCAGTGCGCTAGGTGTGTTCTTAGTGGTGCTGATCACGATGTTGTATGCTACTAGAAAAATAAAAAAAGAAAATATTATCGATGGATTGCGGGATGAATTAACTTGATTGCTTGTTTTTCAAGATGATTTTCTGTAATGGCAGAAATCAAGCTGCGGCAGGAACCGGCGGCTGTTGGAAGCGATGGTTTATAGGCTAAAAAAGGGCAGTGCATCGCTGCGGTGTAGAAAAACAAGTTGCCAAAGGAAAAATACGTATAGAAATTATTTTCTATCGTCAAGAAAAGCAGGATGTTTTGGATGGAAGGTCCAAACAGCCTGCTTTTGTCGTGGCTCATAAATTTTGCGCTTTGTAATGTGTTCCCCAATCCCACATGGCATCCAAAATAGGTTTTAGGCTGTAACCCAGCTCGGTTAAGGTGTACTCTACACGGGGTGGGACTTCGGGATATACGGTGCGCGTTAATAATCCGCTATCCTCCATTTGGCGCAGTTGGGCGGTCAGGACTTTTTGACTGACATTTCCCACCGATTTTTTCAACTCTCCGAAGCGTTTAGTTCCAGAGAGCAAATCCCGCAGAATTAAAACTTTCCATTTATCACTAATTAACATTAACGTGGTTTCTACTGGGCAAGCCGGCAGTTCTTTTGCTGTAGCAGACATGATGTATATCCTCCTGTCCTTGGTTTCGATTGAAATCGTATAGTGCTATTATACTTGACAGGCAGAAGAAACGTCAAGATGGTTGCAAGAGCGTGAAAATTTAGAAATTTTTTTGAAAAAAGAAAACGGCCGCAAGAGGTTGGGCGACTCAAATTGTTTTTGCTTAGAAATTATCTCACTGTTACCATCAGGAGCCTATGCCACAATATTGTGCGTACTTTGCAAAGTATTCTTTTTGTTCTATGATGTGTACATAAATACAAAGAATATCTCAGACAAAACAGAGAAAAAATCTTTCAAGTGTAAGGAGGTACGACGTTATGCAGACAAATGATTATTTGAAACTATTAGTAGAGCAGATCCATTCATGTACGGTTGCAACCATAGGCGCGGATGGTCATCCGCAGACCCGCGTAATTGATATGATGTTATGGGATAACGAGGGTGTGTATTTTCTGACGGCGAAAGGAAAAAGCTTTTATCAGCAATTGATAACACAGCAGTATCTTTCCCTGTCGGCGACAAAAGAGGGCCAAGCCGTTTCTTTGCGCGGAAAAATTAAGTCCATCGGTCATGCCAAGCTGGACGAGATTTTTATCAAAAATCCGTATATGCAGAAAATATATCCGGCCGATACCCGAAGTGCCTTAGAAGTATTTTGGATTTATGAGGCGCAAGGGGAATATTTTGATATCAGTGACCCAGCCCATGTGGTGCGAGATAGCTTTGTCATTGGAGCGGGCGAAAACCAACAGACAGGCTATTTTGTGGGGCAAGGCTGCACCGGCTGTCAGCGTTGCAGTACCGTTTGTCCGCAGAACTGTATAGTTGTTGCAGGAAAATCGGCGCACATTGCTCAAAATCATTGTCTGCATTGTGGACGCTGCGCAGAAATCTGTCCGGCGCAGTGTATAGAAAGAAGGCTGTAAAGCAGCCGGAGGACGATGAAGTTGTTTGAAAAAACGATAGCAAAAACCGTTTTGTTAAGCCATTCGCTGTTTATGGGGAATACAATTATCTCTTTTTCTGCTATACTTTTTGGCAAGAGGGAGGGATTGTTTTGGACCAGAAACAAATAGGATTGTTTATCGCACAATTACGCAGAGAAAAAAATTTAACGCAAGAACAATTAGGGGAACGAGTAGGAGTTACCAATAAAACCGTATCACGTTGGGAAAACGGTAATTATATGCCGGACTTGGCCACCTTGCAAATACTGTGCGCGGAACTGGATGTGAGTGTTAACGAATTACTCAGCGGTCGGCGTTTAGAAGAAGAGGAGTTTCGTCAAAAAGCCGATGAAAATTTGTTGTGCACGATGCAGCAAATGAAAGCTATGCGGCGATTAAAATCTGTCAGTCAATTTTTCGCATCGGCTGGCGTAGGTTTTTTATGTGCTGTGGCAATCAATCCAGACATAGGACGGCGTATTGTTACGTTGACAGTGGCGGTTTTAATGATTGGAGTTGGTTGGATTTTACAGGCACATTACGATAAGAGACTTAACCGAGATTTTTATAAAAAAGAAGAATTAAAATAACATTTCCTGGTAAATAAAGGAACGCAATGCTGTTATGGTTTGCGTTCCTTTTTATATTGTCCGGTTTTACTGTTTGTATTGCGGAAGGTCTTGGCAGAACAGGCAGCGCAGCCTTTATTTAACAGTATAGCAATCTAGCAGACCGCGCAAGCTAAGCCTGTATTTCAAGATAATCTGAAATGAGGTGTTAACTTGCAAATCCCAGCAATTAATGTAAATTCTGAAATCGGCAAACTGAAAAAAGTAATGCTGCACCGGCCCGGCAAAGAGTTGGAGAACTTAATGCCCGAATATCTGGACAGACTGCTCTTTGACGACATTCCGTACCTGCGCATTGCGCAAGAAGAACACAACAGCTTTGCCGATATTCTGCGGCAAAATGATGTAGAGGTGGTTTATCTCAGCGATTTGGTGGAAGAATCTATCATCAATCAGGATGTGCGGGATCAGCTCATTGCAGAGCTGATTAACGACGCCAGCATTACCACCAGCCGGGAACGGGACATTTTGACCGATTATTTTCGCTCCTTAGATACCAAAACCATGATAGCCCAAATGATGGCGGGCATTCGTAAAACAGAAATACAACAGATTGAAGGTAAAAGCCTGGGGGATTTTCTACGTAATTTAAATAATGATTATCCTTTTGTGCTGGACCCGATGCCCAATTTGTATTTCACCCGCGACCCGTTTGCTTCTATTGGCAATGGCGTATCGATTCACAAAATGTTTACCGAAACACGGCATCGGGAAACCTTGTTTGCCAAATTTATTTTTCAGTATCATCCGCTGTATAAAGATACCCAGGTTTGGTACGACCGTGATGAAAACTTTTCGCTGGAAGGCGGTGATATTCTGATTTTAAATCAGGAAACCATTGCCATCGGTATCTCGCAGCGTACCCATGAAAATGCCATTGAAAAATTTGCGCAAAAGGTGCTGACAGAGGAAAGCCATTTCAAAAAAATCCTGGCTATTAATATTCCAAAGCAGCGCACCTTTATGCATTTGGATACGGTGTTTACCATGGTGGACTACGACAAATTCACCATTCATCCCAATATTATGCGGGATATGGATGTGTTTGTCATTGAGCGGGATAAAGATCGCCGCATCAAGATTACCCAGGAAACCAGCAGCCTGGAAGATATTTTGAAGCGGCATCTGAACCTAGATAAGGTCACGCTGATTAAGTGCGGCAGCAACAGCGTTATCGATTCGGCCCGCGAGCAGTGGAACGACGGCTCCAACACGCTGGCCATCGCGCCGGGAGAAGTGATTGTGTATTCCCGTAACTATGTGACCAATGAAATTTTGCAGGAAAATGGCGTGAAGACCTATGTGATGCCCAGCTCTGAGCTGTCCCGCGGACGGGGAGGTCCAAGGTGTATGAGTATGCCGTTAATCCGCGAAGACCTATAGGTGGGGCTTGTTAAATTTCCGCATAGCTGCGTTGTTTTTGATTTTCTCGCCTTGCGTACATAAAAGTACGCGTCGCTTCAAAAATCAAAAGCCGCCTTGCTCTGCGAAAATTTTCCGGCGCCCCTTAGTGGTGGATGATATGCAGGTAAACCGCCTTGGCAATTGTGCAGAAGAAATGGCTGTGTTCAGGAAACAGAGCAGTGAATAGTTCTGTAAAAATTCTCTGCGTTCCATTCTAGGCATAGGCGCATTTTGCAAATGTTTCACGTGAAACATTTTTGCCAGAATGTTGGCGGACTGCGTTGGATTGTAATGTATAGACATAGCAGCCTAGGAATGCTGCTTGTCTGTTTTGTGAGAAAAAAGGAGGAATTTGTATGCCTGTGAATTTAAAAGGAAAAAGTTTTTTAACGTTGATGGATTTAACACCATGCCAAATTCGCTATTTATTGGATTTATCCCATGATTTGAAGGCCAAAAAGCGGGCTGGCATTTGTGAACAGAATTTAAAAGGTAAAAATATTGTGCTGTTGTTTGAAAAAACTTCTACTCGTACTCGCTGTGCTTTTGAGGTAGCTGCCCATGATGAGGGGGCCCACGTGACCTTTTTGGACCCCAACAGCTCTCAGATGGGCAAAAAGGAATCGTTGGAGGACACGGCCAAGGTGCTGGGCCGTTTCTTTGACGGCATTGAATACCGCGGCTTTGACCAGGAAGTGGTGGAGCAGCTGGCCCAATATTCCGGTGTGCCGGTGTTTAACGGCTTAACTGATGCCGACCACCCAACCCAGATTTTGGCCGATATGCTCACCATTGAAGAACATCTGGCTTTGCCGCTGGACAAGGTAAAGGTGGTGTTCCCCGGCGATGTGCGCAATAACATGTGCTACGCTTGGATGTATGGCTGTGCCAAGATGGGGATGCACTTTGTAGGCATTGGGCCAAAGAGCTTGATTGACGGCATTGACCAAAAAGTGATGCGGGATGTGCAGCAGGTGGCAGCTCAAACCGGAGCCAAAATTGAAATCACCGATGATGTGAAGGCCGTAGAAGGCGCGGATGTGATTTACGGCGATATCTGGGCTTCCATGGGTGAGGAAGATTTGATTCCCGAACGGGTAAAATTGCTGACCCCTTACCGGGTAACCGAAGAAATGCTGAAAATGACCAATAACCCGAATGTCTTATATTTACACTGTCTGCCGTCCTTCCACGATTTCAACACCAAACTGGCAGCCCAATGGAAAGAAAAGGGCGTAGACATTCGAGAAGTGACCGACGAAGTATTCCGCGGCCCCCACTCGGTAGTCTTTGATGAGGCGGAGAACCGGATGCATACGATTAAGGCGGTTATGGTAGCCACCCTGTAGGAGCGGACTTGTCCTTTTTGTTTCTGACGGCGTTGTTTTTTGAAAAGCACGCCTTGCGTACATAGAGTACGCGTCGCGCACTTTTCAAAAAGCCGCCTGGTCAGTTGTGCAAAAGGGCGCACAGAAAAAATCCTGCGTCCGAATTATGATGCTTGACAAGTAGATTTTTATAACGGCCCTGCCGCGATAAAAATTTCCGAGGCACGGACCTATATAACGTGTTGCAAGTGTTCAAGGTATGGAATGATTAACAAATTATCTTTGTAATGTGATAAAAAAGGAGTGTGAATGCTATGACACAGCCTGTAAAAGTTGTGATTGCGCTGGGCGGCAATGCGCTGGAGGAAAAAGGATTGCCTCCTACATCTCAATCGCAGATGAACGTGGTTGCTAAAACCAGCGAATATATTGCCCAATTAAGCTGCAACGGCTATGAACTGGCGGTGGTACACGGCAATGGACCGCAGGTGGGCCGTATTTTGCTGGCTACTGAAGCGGCCAGCCATGTAACGCCGGCACTGCCGTTCGATGTCTGCGGCGCTATGAGTCAGGGTTATATCGGCTATCATATCCAGCAGGCGCTGCGAAAATCGCTGGAAAAACGGGGACGGCATATTCCTGTGGTGACAGTGATTACGCAGATGGTGGTAGATGAAGCGGACCCTGCTTTTCAAAATCCCACCAAGCCGATCGGGCCTTTTTACAGTCAAGATGAGGCACGGGCGTTAGAAAAAGAAAAGGGTTACACTATGAAAGAAGATGCTGGCCGTGGCTGGCGGCGGGTAGTGGCTTCGCCGGAGCCTTTGGATATCGTGGAGATTGATACCATCAAAACCCTATGGGACACTACCATTACGGTCACCTGCGGTGGCGGCGGCATTCCGGTGGTGCGCAACGCTGATGGATCTCTGCGGGGTGTGGCCGCTGTTATTGATAAAGATTTAGCCGCTGAGCGGTTGGCCGAAGGTATGGCGGCCGATATTTTAATGATTTTGACAGAAGTGGAGCAGGTTTGTCTTAATTTCAATAAGCCCGACCAAAAAGCGCTGGGTCAAATCACCATCCAAGAAGCGGAGCAATATGTCAAAGAGGGGCATTTTGCGCCGGGTAGTATGCTGCCCAAGATGCAGGCCGCTATCCGTTTTGCTGCGTCCAAGCCGGGCCGCAAAGCCATTATCACCTCGCTTTATAAAGCGGAAGATGCACTGGCAGGCCATACTGGCACTGTGATTGTGGGGTGAGGCCATGAAAAGCAGAACTTTTAGGATGCCCAGCGCTTACACCATTTTATTTTCCATTATTCTGGTGATGATGGTATTGACCTGGATTATTCCGGCAGGACAGTATGACTACACACAAAACGGCGATGTGGCCCAGCCTATTGCTGGAACCTATCACGCTGTGGAAAGCAATGCGCAGAATATTTTTGATGTGGTATTGGCGTCCTTTCACGGTTTTTATGAGGCCGTGGAGATTGCCTTGTTTATTCTGATGGTAGGCGGATTTTTGGGTGTGGTGATGAAAACAGGCGCCATCAATGCTGGCATTGCCAATGTCATTCGCTTGCTGAACGGCAAAGAAAAATACATGATTCCCATTTTAATGATTTTATTTGGTTTAGGTGGCACCAGCTTCGGTATGTGGGAAGAAACCATGGCCTTTTATTCGTTGTTGTTGCCGGTATTCATTGCAGCTGGGTATGATTCCATTACCGCTGTTTCGGTAATTATGCTGGGCGCTGGAGTAGGTACCTTGTGTTCTACGGTCAATCCCTTCGCCACAGGCATTGCCTCCGGTTTTGCAGGAATATCTTTAGGAGATGGCTTGTTTTTGCGGCTGGCGATGTTAGTTGTGTTAGAAGCCATCGCTATTACCTATGTAATGCGCTATGCTGCCAAAGTGCAGGCTAATCCGCGAGCCTCACTGGTGGCCAATCAGTATGAGGAAAATCAAAAGCGGTTTGCGATCAACTGGGACGACCAGGCTGGCATGGAGCTGACCGGCAAACGGAAGCTGGCTTTAACGCTGTTTGCGTTGACCTTTGTGTTGATGATTTACTCGGTTATTCCCTTTGACGACCTGGGGATTTCTTTCTTGCCCACATTGGGCTGGTATTTCACAGAGCTTTCTGGCTTATTTCTGGCAGCAGGGATTGTCACCGGATTGGCGGTAGGCATGAAGGAGCAGGAGCTGATTGAGGGCTTTGTGCAGGGTGCGTCCGAACTGCTGGGCGTGGCCTTTATCATTGCCATTTCCCGTGGAATTACCGTGATTATGAATTCGGGATTTATCACTGATACCATTCTGAACTGGGGTGAGCAGGCTTTGGCAGGGGCCCATTCGGTATTGTTTATCATTTTGACCTATCTGCTGTATCTGCCGCTGTCCTTTTTGATTCCGTCCAGTTCTGGACTGGCAACCTTGTCGATTCCCATTATGGTGCCTTTGGGCGAATTCACCAATATCAGCAGCGCTCTGATTGTGACCGCTTTTCAGTCGGCATCTGGGCTGGTCAATCTGCTGACGCCTACCAGCGCGGTAGTGATGGGTGGCTTGGCAGTGGCCCAT
>CABQBF010000091.1 GCA_902462325.1 uncultured Peptococcaceae bacterium | reverse complement strand
TAGCACACAGTCCTTGGAGAGGGACTATAAACACTACTACTTTATAATACGAGGATTTGATTGTGTGTACAGAATAGAAAAAGGACTAACAGTGTATATACTGTCAGCCCTTTTTCTATTGTATTGTTTATTTAAGTGAAGAGAAACTTTTTATAAAAAGTAAGGAAATTTACATTTTTTCTGTAAAGATTTGATAAGCTGGCGCCCCTTCGCATTCTTCTGGCATATCTACCCCCAGCAATACAGCCGCCGTTGGAGCTAAGTCTACTTCCCGAATATAGCGGTTGGTACGGTAGTTTTGTTTAATACCAGGACCTGCAGCTAAGAAAATTGGTGACAACGAGGTATCATTGTGACCGTAAGCAGTGGATAAGCCAGGACCATGATCATCAACATAGGACTCATGCAGGAACAGAACGATATCAGAGCCCATTGGTCCGCCAAGGCCTAATAGCACAGCATCTTTATTATGCAATGCCAGTGCTACAATGCGATGCCCGGTTTTTTCATCTTTGTAACCATATAAATCTGTGATAATCTTTTCTTCCAATTCATATTTATCAGCAGGATCTACAATACCGTGCGGATCTCTGCCTTTCAAATTAATGTAGATACTGTTGGAACGTGTCTGAATAGCAGTGGTTTTGGTCCAGTCGATTTCTGGCAGTTCATTGCCATCAGCATCTTTCTTCATGACAGTATAGCCCATAGCGCGCAGTGGATCTACACAAACGCCGCAGTTTTCACATAAAACGTGTGGGCCTTCTTCAGCGGAGATTAGGGCATGGTCGGAGAAGATCATAATAGTCCAGCCTTCGTCAATCAGATGCATAAAGGTTCCAATATAATCGTCGGTTACTTTGTATGTTGCTTCTGCAAATTTTACAACTTCATTTTCATCGTAGCGGGAAGTGTCGCGATTCTTTAGATATTTCATATAGTTGTGGCTTTGCAAGTCGATGTTGTGCATATGGGAGAAAATGACTTCAACGCCCTGTGTTTCAATCAGGTAGTGCATAGTTTTGGACTGCCATTCAGCAGCCTTGATCCATTGTTCGTTATTGCATTTCAGAATCAAGTCAGCATCGTTTCCAGTCATCTGGCTAGTTGGCTGTGGTGGTCCAAATTTGTCTGTCACTTCTTTAAACAGTGATTTTGGGAACCACACAGAATCATCTTCACAGCTCATACCGCGAGATCTCCAAATGCGCACATAACTACCGTCTTCAGCAATTTTCAGCATACGCATATTGTGATATACCTTTTCCATACCATTAGGTGTTGGCACTGCATCGTAAATATCTGTTGTAAATACATCGTTTTCTAAAATAACCATTGGTTCGGAAGTATTTTTATCTTTATAAATTGCAACGCGGTCATACTTACCTTCAGCATTTTTTAAAATTAAAGCATTGTGAATTACTTTGCCATAGAAAGAAATCATCACAAATTCTTTACTATCAGCAGGGATTTCAAAGCTCCAGCCATTGGCAGGGTAAACTGGGGAAATGGAACAACTTGTCGGAAAATCGGCTAGCCTCCAGTTTAACCCTTTATCTTTTTCATATAATACGTTATCAACAACAAAACTATCGGCTGGTGTATAGCCTTCTACTGCGATCGTTTCTCTGTATTGTTGACGATATTTTGCTAAACGTTCTTTTGCTTCTGGAGATTTACCTGCTTTAAAAGGCATGCCCAGATATTTTAACTCTTCGTCACCTTCTAGGTCTGTAGTAGTGACGGACATAGGCATATAAGATGGTTTTTCTGCTTTGGTGCTGGCAATAAACAGCATATCCAAGTCACGTTCGTTGGACCATGCGCAAACGGCACCAGGGCTGGAGCCATCAATGGTAATCAGATTTTCGCTGTCAATGGTTGGCGGAAAGCTACCACCGGGCCAATGCATTACCAAGGTTTTTTTACCAGCTTTTGCGGTTACATTAAACAGCGGCTCTGCTTTTAAAAAACGAGAGGAAAAAGCACCTAAGGTGATGTCTTTGTCCTCTTCTGCAGATAGGTTGTAATCCATGATACCGTGCGTCATGGGATAGCAACCTGTGGCTAAGGTAGCCCACATTGGCGGCGTAATAGTTGGATTAGCACCTAACATCATGAGGTCTTCCCGGCAGGAGCCCATATCCATTAACTTTTTAAAATTAGGCATTTTACCTTCGTTTACCAAACGTCTGGTAAAACGGGGATCCATGCCGTCAACCCCTAATAGCAATAGCTTGTCTGTTAAACCTTTACTTCTTAACATACAATCACTCCTTCATGAAAAAACATATAAACTAATAACTATATTCTTATTATAGCATATTTTTATAGAATTACTAACGATTATTTTAACAAAAACCTTTCCTTATTCAGTGTATTGCTGCATAAAAAATGTGAAACTAATTCGCTTTTTTGAATAACAGTGATTGGCTTACATAAAATAGATATAGTCAGATATAGTCCAAACCAAAAGCTGACAACACCAATATGCTGTCAGCTTTTGTAAACCAAGACCAATATTTTTGATAAATAGAAGCTTATAATTTTTCGCTTAAAATCTGATAAGCTGGTGCCCCTTCGCATTCAGCTGGAATATCAACGCCTAACAAAACTGCAGCGGTTGGTGCAACATCTACTTCACGGATATAACGTGTAGTACGGTAGTTTTCCTTGATACCAGGACCAGCAGCTAAGAAGATTGGCGATAAAGTGGTATTATTGTGACCGCAAGCAGTGGATAAGCCGTTACCGTGGTCATAGCAATAATCGTCATGGACAAAGAATACGATATCAGAACCCATTGGGCCACCCAAGCCTAACAATACAGCATCTTTGTTGTGTAATGCCATAGAAACGATACGGTGACCGGTTTTCGGATCTTTATAGTTGTATAGATCTGTGATAATCTGTTCTTCCAATTCGTATTTGTCAGAAGGCTCTACAATACCGTGAGGCTGTCTACCTTTCACGTTAATATAGATACTATTAGAACGAGTCTGCACAGCGCGGGTTCTGCTCCAGTCAACATCAGGCAGGTCCTTGCCATTTTCATCTTTTTTCATAACAGTATATCCCATACCTCTTAAGGGATCAACACAGATACCGCAACTTTCGCCTATTACATGTGCTTCTCCTTCTGGGCAAATTTGAGCATGATCAGAGAATACAACAATGGTCCAGCCTTCATCAATGAGATGCAGGAAGCTACCAATGTAGTCATCTGTTAATTTATATGTTGCTGCTGCATATTCCAAAGCTTGTTCTTCACTGATTTTAGACGTAGGACGTTCCTTTAGGTATTTCATATAATTATGACCTTCTAAGTCTGGGCCATGGTAATGGGAGAAGATGACTTCTACACCATGTTCTTGAATCATATAATGCATGCATTTAGATTGCCATTCTGCTGACAATTTCCATTGTTCATGGTTACATTTCAAAATCATTTCAGGATCGTTCCCAGTCATCTGGCTGGTAGGAACCACTTGCCCAAATTTATCGGTAATTTCTTTGAATAAAGAACGCGGATACCAGACAGAGTCATCTTCACAGCTCATACCGCGAGAAGCCCAAATACGTACATAGCTACCATCTTCAGCAATTTCCAGCATACGGAAGGTGCGATGCACCTTTTCAGAAGTTCCGTCCTGTTTTGGCAGAACATCCATAACGTATGGCGTGAAAACGTCATTTTCTAATACTTGGATAGGCTCATTTTTTGATTTATCAGCATACATAGCAACGCGATCATATTTACCGTCAGAATTTTTTAGAATTAAACCAAATCTGACAACTTTACCCATACCTGTTAGCATCACGAATTCTTTACTATCAGTAGGGAGTTCAAATCCCCAGTTTTGTGGAGGGTAAATTGGAGAAATGGAACAAGATGTTGGGAAATCGGCCAAATCCCACATCAAACCTCTGCCACTATATTCCAATTCAGGTTCTTCAAATTGGATAGCATTTGTTACAAAACTACCTGGAACTGTGTAGCCTTTTACGCCTAGATTTTCTACATATTCAGCGTAGTATTTTTTCAATAATTCCTGTGATTCAGGATTTTTGGAGGATTTTTGCGGAATGCCCAGATAAGTAAGCTTTTCATCGCCTTCTAGTGTGGACTGGCGAATTGCCATAGGCATATAAGATGGTTTTTGTGCTTTTGTGCTGGCAATAAACACCGTATCGAAATCTCTCGCAGAAGAGAAAGCACAAACAGCACCAGGGCTGGAGCCATCGACAGTAATTAGATTTTCGCTATCGCTGGTCGGAGGCCAAGCACCGCCTGGCCAGTGCCATACTAAAGTTTTTTTGCCAGATTCGGCGGTAATATTCCATAAAGGCTGAACTTTTAGAAAATTAGAATAGAAAGCAGCATAGGTGATTTCCAAATCCTCGCCTGAAAGGTTATAGTCCATGATACCATGGGTCATAGGGTAACAGCCAGTACCTAAAGTAGCCCACATTGGTGGGGTAATTGTTGGTACGGCACCCAACAACACCAAGTCATCACGGCAGGAACCCATTTCCATCAATTTTTTTGTGTTTGGCATTTTGCCTTCATCAATCATACGTTTTGTGAAGCGAGGATCCATGCCATCAATACCCAGCATCAACAATTTGTCAGTTAAACCTTTGCTCCTTAACATATAACCACTCCTCAATAAAATATTTACAATGGATAACAAACTCTGTTAAGAAATTATAACATAATTCTATATATTTATCATAAATTTTTTTAAAACTATTTCATTTGTTGTGTGAATAGCTGCAACAAAAATGTGAAACCATTTCGCGCAGGAAGAATGGAATGAGTAAATATTCATTAAAAAATCTTGCTTTTATTGTTTGAAAGCATTATTCTGTAAGAAAACCCAACTGTTTTTGGGTTCTGTTAAGAAGATATAAAAGAAAATAACCATGAATAGCGTGGGAGTAAGATTCATTTAGGGAGATAAAGGCCAAGACTGCAAAGCTTTGATGTAAAGGGTTTTCATGACTTTTTTCCCTAACAACTTAACAGAACCTGTCTTTGGAATTGGAGGCACAATATGAAGATTGAACATTTACGGTATTTTGTTTGTTTCGCTAACTCTGTGTCAATTAATCAAGCTGCCAAGGAACTTTATATTTCTCAACAGCAATTAAATCGTATTTTAACTTCATTGGAGGAAGAAGTGCATGCTCAGCTATTTTTGCGGAGTAATCGCGGTATGAAATTAACAGAAGATGGAAAGGAGTTTGCTAAATATGCCAGTAAAATACTGATGGAATATTCTGCAATGCAAAATTATTTTCTTACACGCCGTTCTGCGACAAATTTAGTACCGCAGTCCACTACGGGAAAATGTACAATTTTTTTCCCTCCATTTATATCAATTTTTTTAAGCGATTTAATTAATAAATTTAAGGAAATTGCGCCAAATATTGATCTTGCTTGTATAGAAGATAGCAGTCCTGTAACAGAAAAAAATCTTTTAATCAATAATTTACATTTTTTAGGATGTTATATTCCAGAAGAAATTCTGAAAACAGTTCAGGATAAGATTCATATTATTCCGGTCAGTGTTGCACGAACGTATCTTTGTGTTAATAAAAATTCTCCTTTGGCTCATCTAAAAGAGGTAGATGGAAAGGAGTGTGCCAAATTAGTGAATACAATTTCACCAGTTACACCTCCCGAAAGTTATGTGCAAGAAAATTTAGTATTTGCTTCATCCAATGTTTATCAGCATTTGGATTCTGTAATTCAGAATAATACTGTTTGTACAATACCAGATTTTATTTTACCAAAGGTAAAGCCGATGTATCCGGAGCTTGTGACAATTCCATTCACAAATATGGAGGGTTCTTCATGCACAATTATTTATCCAACTACTTATATTTTATCCGAAGCTGATGAGGTGCTCATATCTTTTTTAAAACTTTATTTTCAAAATTTACAATTGATTGCCCAACAAGTTTTATAGAGATAAATTTAGATATTCATACCCTCTTAAGGAGCAATAGAAACTGCTTCTTTTTTCTTTTTTAACCGCATATAGATACAGTATGCTTGTGCGATAGGAGGACAATCTTATGAGTGCGAAAATTTCGGATTTGCAGGAACGACAGATTGTAAACATTGCCGACGGTAAATGTTTGGGGAATATTAAGGATATCGAACTGAATGTTTTGGACGGCACCATTCAGGCGCTGGTATTGCCCAATACGGGAGGCTTTTGGAGTATGCTGCAAAATCAGGGGGAATTGTTGATTCCCTGGCAGAAAGTGATACGGCTTGGTGTGGATGTGGTTTTGATAGATATGCCGGAATTGGTGGACGGCTCTGGTGGAGGTAAACGACAGAAACGGCGTAAAAAAGAAGAACCGGCATGGCAGCAGGAGGTGGAGCAGTATCAGCAGGAGTTAAGGCAGAATAATATTATTGTTTTGCCACCGGAAGAACCCCCTCAATAAAAATGATGAAGCAAATGAGGGAAATCTGGTGATTTTTTCTATAAAACAGGGTAAGAAGTCAGTAATTTTAAATCATTTATGATATAATGAAATAGCATAAGCAGTTAGGACTTCATAAAAAGCAGAATAGAAAAACAATAGTTTGTTTTGCAGGAGGGAAGACTTTGACACTACAGGAAGAGTATCAGCAACTATCACAGCAAATTGCCCATTGTGACCATCAGGGTGACTATGTTGGTTTAGCACAGCGTATGGAGCACTTTTTGGAATTGACGGTGCAATTATATGGTGAAGACAGTGCGCAGTATGCCACAGCGTTAAACGATTATGGCGGCATTCATCGCGATATTGGCAATTATGAGAAAGCGGAGCAGGCGTTTTTGCAGGCCGCAGATTTAATTAGCCGGCTGCAAGGGATAGATCACCCAGATTACGGCTCTGTGTTGAATAATTTGGCAGGGCTTTACCGTTTGATGAAGCAGTATCAAAAAGCAGAGCAGTGTTTTCAGCAAGCGTTGCAGATTTATGAAACGACTTTAGGCGAGCAACATTTTTTATATATCAGCGGTATGAACAACTTGGGGTTACTTTATCAGGACCAGGGCCGTTTTGCGGAGGCAGAAGCTTTGCATGCCCAGAGTTTAACGCTTTTGGAGAAGACTCACGATAATCCGATTGCCATTGGCACCACGTTGACTAATTTAGCCAGCGCTCGGCGGCAGCAGGGTAAGTTGGACGGTGTAGCAGCATTATTGGAACGGGCGCTACGCATTTATGAGGAACAACTGGGCCGCAGCCACTCCCTATATGCTTATGGCTTGAATAATTTGGCGTCTTATTACATGGCTACCCAAGAGTATGAAAAGGCAAAGCTTTACTATCAAGGCGCTTTGGAAATTTGCAAAACGCAGTTTGGCACCGAAAGCCGCAATTATGAGATTTCTTTGCGGAATTATGAAATTGCCAGCCAGAAAGCAGCAGAGAGGAAAGGGGTATAGCGGATGAAGGGGATGGAGTTATCCAAGTTATTTTATGAAGAACAGGTAAGGCCCATGCTGGAACAAAAGTTTCCGGATTTATTGCCCCGTATGGCAACTGGCTTGGCAGGTGAAGGCTCGCAATGCTTTGGCTATGATGACGATTTGTCCCAAGACCACGACTGGGGTGCGGCGGTGTGTATTTGGCTCACGCTGGACGATTATGAGACTTACGGTGCTGCTGTACAGCAGGCTTTGTTGGAATTGCCGCGGGGATTTCGCGGTTATCCAGTCAGTTGGATATCAGGCCGCAATGGTGTATTGGAGATAGGGGCTTGGTATCGCAAATATTTGGCGGTAGATGGCATTCCGATGACGATTGGACAATGGCTCAACATTCCGGAGCATCATTTGGCAGTGGCTACCAATGGACAAGTTTTTGCCGACCCGTTGGGGAAATTCACTGCTATCCGGCAGGAGCTGCAACAGGGCTATCCAGAGGATATTCGCAAGAAAAAATTGGCTGTCCGTTGTATGACCATTGCCCAAGCGGGGCAATACAATTATCCGCGACTGATGGCTCGCGGCGATAAAGTGGCCGCTACTTTGGCGGAAGGCGAGTTTATCAGTGCAGTGATTTCGGCAGTGTATCTGTTGAATCATCAGTATACGCCTTTTTATAAATGGATGGCTTACGGTGTGCAGCGCCTTCCCAGATTGGGACGAGCCATTGGCGATTTGCTGCAGCAGCTAAGCACTTTTCCTGCACCAGGCACGGCGGAAGAAGACTATTATGTGCATAAGATTGAGTTGATGCAGCAAATTTGTGCAACGCTGGTAATAGAATTACAGCGGCAGGGGTTAAGCGATAGCAACGACCCGTTTTTCGTAGAACAAGGGATGCAGGTGCATAAGCGTATCGTTCATTCGGGATTGCGGGATAGCAACCCTTGGTCTGAAAAATAAAGCTGGTGGACTTGTCTTTTCGAGAGGAAAGTCGTATCATTGAAAATGACATGTGATAAAAATTTTAGAAATTGATGATGGAGGCGTATGATAGAATGAATCAGGATTTAATCGCACAAATTGTAGCACAGGAGTGGGCCATGTTTAATGATGTTCAGAATGCCGGCGGGCGCGCTAGCTGCCAGAATAATCCGCGGGAGTTTGAGATTATGCGCAACAGTCAATTAAAAACATGGTCGGAGGATGTGCTGCAGAGCTATCTGCATGATTTGACCAGCGCCGCTTACACAGGCCGTAATATGCTGACAGAAAAATATGCTTATATGATGGAAAATACCCATCCAGAAGAATTTGCGCAGATAAAACAGTTTTTGCCGGAGGTATCGCCAGAAGTACGGGTGAAAATTGATGAGATTGTGGATATTAATTTGGATTGGCAGAAAGAAGCCGATGAAAAATATCCCAATTTGCGGGCAAAAGGCCGTCCTTTAACCAGCAAAGAGGATACCGCTTATGAAACTTCTTTTGAGACTTATCTGCGCGGTGAATTGAAAACTTATTCGGCAGAAACGATTATGCGACTGCATGCTTATACGCTGGCTTGCTTAGAAAAGCATTACAATATGGCTATCGCTAATCTGCAAAATATGATTGGTCAATATGGATATGCCAGTTTGGAAGATGCCAACGAAAAAATGGCAGGTAGATAAGATTCATACGAAACGATAGACACGCAACAATATAAAACAATAGGCGCTTCATTGCTAACGATTTTGCAATGAAGCGCCTATTTGATTTGTAAGTGCGATTATTTTATCAGACTGGTCAGACGGCCAATTTTTTCGATTTCGCAGACAACAGTATCGCCTGGTTTGAGAAAATTGGGCGGCACAA
The DNA here is from genome assembly GCA_902462325.1 of uncultured Peptococcaceae bacterium. GTDB lineage: Bacteria > Bacillota > Peptococcia > Peptococcales > Peptococcaceae > UBA7185. The sequence continues at coordinate 812 of CABQBF010000091.1, read as the reverse complement.
AGCCCATACCAACACCAGCCGGTGTACCAGTGGCAATGATGGTGCCAGCTTTCAGCGTCATGCCCTGGGATAATTCAGAAATAACATGAGCAATATCGAAAATCAGTAAATTGGTGTTGCTATCTTGCCGCAATTCGCCATTGACATAGCTTTTGATAGCCAGTTCCGGTGGATTTTGAAATTCATCTATGGTGACAATACAAGGGCCAATCGGCGTAAATCCGTCCAAACTCTTGCCGAAATACCATTGTTTATGGCGGGTCTGTAAATTGCGGGCACTGATGTCGTTTAAAATGGTGTAGCCGAATACATAGTCGTAAGCATTCTCTTTGGCAACATTTTTCACATTTTTGCCGATAACGACGGCCAGTTCTACTTCATAATCCAAGCTGTCTACCAGATTTTCATAAGCGGGCACAACGCCGCCGTCAGCCACAGCTTCGTTTACCCGTTTGGAAAAATAAATGGGATAAGGCCGTTCGCCGCCGAAGGCTTCTTCTTTATAACGGGCTGATTCTTCCGCATGGGCCATATAATTAATTCCCAAACAAATTACATCCTGACGGGGATGGGGGATAGGCGCACACGCGATCACGCCGTCCTTATGTAAGAAACGAAGATCCTCTTTTTGGCTGGCTAAATTTAAAATTTGCAGTTCAGCCGGTGTAATATGGGCGATGAGGTCGGTCATATCAGTAAAGTTCATATCAAACTGATGTAACGGATAAAGGATATTTTCGTCATTGGCATAACCAATCGCTAATTCTTCTTTGCCAGTGTCTTTTGTTTTGTAAGTATAAAATTTCATAGAA
>CABQBF010000090.1 GCA_902462325.1 uncultured Peptococcaceae bacterium | reverse complement strand
TTTCTTTGTATTTTTATTGATGCTTATTCGTTTCTATTTCATACCTTCTTTACAGAACCAAATTTTATTCTGCGAATCATAAAAGATTCGGAAGAAACGTGGAAAACCATTGCACATATACAATCACTAGCAATGCCAATAAGAATGTGATAATAGCAGGTACAGCTCTGCGAGCTATCGTCATCGGCTTTTCTTCGGCAATATTGCCTGCCACAAATAAGTCCAAACCGAATGGAGGCGTAGCCAAACCAATAGACAGGCAGCATACCAAAATTACCCCGAAATGTACCGGGTCAACACCCAACGCTTCCATAGCCGGCAATAAAATCGGCGCCAAAATGATAATAGCTGGGCCGGTATCCATCACCATGCCTAAAAGCAGGAAGAGCACCACTAACACCGTAAGTGCAGAAAAACTAGAGTGAAAATTACTCAAAACAAAAGTTTCTACCACTTTGGTTGCCTTAGTCAAAGATAATACCCGGCCAAAGGCGGTAGCAAAAGCCAGCACAAAAGCCAAACCACCATAAGTTTTGATGGATTCACATAAAAATGGAATAATTTCTTTTATCCGGATGGAGCGATAAATAACCAGCGAAACAAATAACGCATAAAATACTGAAACCGTAGCAGCTTCCGTAGGCGTAAAATAGCCACTGTAAATACCGCCCAACACAACAATCGGACACAGCAATGCCCAAAAACTATCCATAAATAAGCGGAAAAAACCTTTTGTTTTTAATTCAACCATACGGGCGGAGATGCGCTCCCTGTCTTCACCATGCCGCAGGCAATGAATCACTGAATAAATCATCAAAAATAATCCTATTAAAATACCAGGAAAAATGCCTCCCAAGAACAAATCTCCCGGCGATACATTGGTAGCCAACGAATACAAAATAAAGGGAATGGAAGGGGGAATAATCACACCCAATCCGCCGGCAACTGCTACCAAACCGGCAGACCATTTTTTATCGTAACCCAGTTCCGTCAAAAAGGGAATACACATGGATCCTACCGCAGCGGTAGTTGCAGGACCTGAACCGGAAATGGCGCCATAAAACAAGCAGGTTAAAATCACCGCGCAGGGCAAACCGCCTGGCAGACGGCCAACAAAGTAGGCGAAGAAGTTAAACAGCTTTTTGGAAATACCGCCCCTAGCCATGATGACGCCGCCTAAAATGAACAAAGGCACCGCCAAAATTGGCGTAGAGTTGGCGCCGGAGAAGGTATTGTTTAACAGCTGCACCATAGAGCCGCCCTTGTCCATCAGGAAAATCGGAGCGGCAGAACCCAAAATCATGCTGATAGCAATCGGCATGGACAATACAATAGCTACCAAAAATACAACAAATACTAAAAGAGCCGCCATTATTCATCGCCACCCTTCACATTAAAAGTTTCTGCCTTAGCATCCAGCATAGCCTGTTCTGCTGTGTTTAATTCCTTCTCATGAAAATGCAGCGTATGAATACAAACCTGCTGCGCACCACGCAAGGTGCCCAGCACAAAGCCGATTAGCATAACACTGTAAACCATCCACATAGGCCATAACATAGCCGGCGATAATTCATGACTGGCATAGATATTACCCATTACAATCACTGAATAAAAGGCCAAGACAGCCATGCACAGCGTTATAACCACATAAACCGAAATATTCAGCACTTTCATGACTTTCTCCGGCAAAATATCCAGCAGCGCTGTTACCCGCAGCATATTACCCATACGCAGCGTATAGGGCAGCGATAAAAATACACTCCACACCCAACAGAACCGACAAAATTCCTCAGCCCAGGTTAAAGCAGGAATCCACGGCACCTTTCGAATGATCACCTGCAAAAAGCTGACACAAGCGATTACCACCAGCAGGATGGCCAATAAAGTCTCCTCCAGATGGGCGTCCAGCCATCGAATCACTTTCATAAAATCCTCTCCTTACGAAACAGACGCCGGTCAGGGCATCTCATTTAAAATCTGCAGCAGCTCCTGCCGCATCACTTCCACAGGAGCCGCTTTTCCTGTCCACAGTTCAATTTGCGCGGCGCCCTGATAAAGCGACATGCCCAGTCCGTTTAAAATCCGGCAGTGTTTTTCTTCCGCATCCAGCAAGAATTGCGTTTTTTCCGGATTATAGCACGCATCAAAATAGAACTGATTTTGACGAATATATTCCTTTGGCAGAGGATTTTGTCCGATTGTTTCGCCCATACCAACGCCGCTGGCGTTGATGATGACATCGCACTGGGCCGTTTGCCCATACTGACCATAGGGCGCAAACTCCGCTACAGGCTCAAAATTTTGATTAATATCCTGCACCAGCGCTTTGGCACTTTCTGCAAAAATATCGGTAATATAAAGCTTCTTGGCATGATGATAGGCCAAAATAAAACAAATAGCCCGGCCTACGCCTCCACTGCCGATACAGAAAAACGTATTTTTGGTTACGTCAATCTGTCCTTCTTCGGTCAGAGATTTGTAAAAACCGGACCCGTCCGTATTATAACCTACCAGTCTACCGTTCTCCGATTTTACTACCGTGTTACAACTGCCCATCTTTGCACAAAATGGATCCAGCTCATCTAAATACTTTAAAATTTCCACCTTATTAGGCTTGGTTACTGCAAATCCGGCAAAATTCATGTACCGGATGCCATTGACAATATCGCCCAAATGACTTTGATCCGTCTCCGTATAGAAATAGAGCAAATCCAGCCCCGCCGCTCGATAGCCTTTGTTTTGCATCCTGGCCGCGTAAGACTGCCCTAAAGGCATTCCCAATAAGGTAACCAGTTTGGTATTCACGTTTACATCCATACTACACAATCCTTCTTTTCCTGCAATTCTACCCTACTGCATATAGCTTCAACTCATTAAAGTATTGCAGCGTTTCAATTTTATTATAACACACTTTTAAAAAAAGTGAACCCATTTTTATTCACGATTTCGAATAGAACAAATAATTTTCGATAATAGAAAAACGACAGAAAAGCTATACCAAGCTATCCTGTCGTCCTATGCGACATATCGGTTAAACAATCTCTCTCAACATTATGCGTTTTATATGCAGTAGACATGTTCTCAGCTAGACGCTTCTACCACCACTTGCCGGAGATTATCGCCATGTAAATCGCTGATTTCTACCTTCACGCCCTTCGGCACATAGGCAATGTTTTGAATTTGCTCTTCCGCACCGGTTTCATACAGCACCACATCTTTTTTGTTCAACACCCGGGAAGGCTCCTTGTCCTTGGCATAATCTACCACATAAATCAAGGTATCCAAATCATCGTTTTGCCAAATAAATTGTTTGCCGTATTGCTCATACACATAAAGCTCCCGCACCACATCATACACGGCCAAGTACAACTCCTGACTGTTGCTGCCGCTCAGGCTGCCTTCTATGGCAACCTTGTTCTGCTCTACCCACCGGCAGCGCACAATAGCGCGTACATATTCATTTTTTTCCGCCAAGTCCACCTGCTTGCCGGCAGCCTCCACCACTGTGCCCGACACACGGATGCCCGCATCGGCCACCGGCTCTTCCGCCGCTTCTTCCTGCTCCGATTCCGGTTCTGCCGGATTTACCGCAGCACAGCCCGCCGCTCCCGCAAACAATAGACAGAGCAGCAAAAGCATAATGAATGTTCTTTGCATACCTGTACTCCTTTATTTTCTGTGATTGAAACGTCGACCATTGCTTTCATTTTATGCAAGAATGCCATTCTTATGCTAAACACTTTAATCTTCCTGCAGCTCCTGATGCCAATAGGCTGTTTGAGGGTCCTTGGCCACATCCGAAAACCGGTTCAACACATTGCCATACTTAAAGGCATAGCTAAAATAGAGATAAATATCATTTTTCCCCACAGATTTTGGCCGTAAAATTACTTTGTCGGGATAAAACATATAACAATAATCCGCATCCCGCCAAGTCACCTCCAAACCGTCAATCATCAAACTGATATTGCCCCATTCGCCGATTTTTATATCGGACAGCATACCCCGTCCGCTTTGTATTTGTCCGTATTTGCAGCCGATAGTATAATCCCATTTGCCCAAAAACAGGGAAAAATGTTCCAGCAAAAAACGGCAGGGCAGACTGATTTCCTCCTGCAAGCGGCGCTCCGTCGCTATTTTTTCTTTTAATGTAATCAGCCGGCAATAATAAGACGAGCTGTCGTTATAATCGGGCAGTTGTTCCGCCCGTTTCAAGCATTGTTCGATATCTTCACAAATCAGAAGAATTTTCTGGTCCAATTCGGTTCTCTGCCGTTCCATGTTGTATCCTCCTATCGCAGGGCGCTCTCCAGTGTATTTTTCATCAGCATGGTGATGGTCATGGGGCCTACGCCGCCAGGCACCGGCGTCAGCCAGCAGTCGCGGCCTTCCAAACTGGCCCGGTCCACGTCGCCGGTCAGCTTACCGTTTTCCAGACGGTTCATGCCCACATCAATCACCACTGCGCCGTCTTTAATCATATCGCCGGTAATAAAATTTGATTTTCCAATGGCCACTACCACAATATCGGCACTCAGCAGCTCGTCCCGCAGATTTTGCGTTTTCGAGTGGCAGATAGTAACGGTGGCGTTTTCCCGCAAAAGCATCATAGCCACCGGCTTGCCTACAATATTGCTGCGTCCTACTACCACAGCCTTTTTCCCCGCAATCTGGATACCAGTCTGCTTAATCAAATCCATGCAGCCTTTCGGGGTGCATGGCTCAAAGGCCGGCTGGCCAATCAGCAAAGACCCCAGATTTTCCGGCAAAAAGCCGTCCACATCTTTTTTGGGGCTGATCGCACAAATCACTGCTTGTTCATCAATATGTTTAGGCACCGGCAACTGTACCAATAAGCCATGAATGTTGGCGTCGCCATTTAAGCGGTCAATCAACTGCAGCAGCTCTGCCTGGCTGGTCTGCTCCGGCAGGCGGTATACCTCCGAATAAAACCCAACCTCCTGGCAGGCCTTTTCCTTGTTGCGCACATAAACCTGAGAAGCGGGGTCTTCCCCTACCAAAATGACTGCTAACCCAGGCACAATGCCTTTCGCCTTTAACTGCTCTACCGTCTGCTTAATTTCTTCCCGGCGCTTCTGCGCCAGCTGTTTGCCATCAATCAATTTTAACATCCTGTCTGCACTCCCATCTTCTGTCTGATTCACAGCCTGATTTTATATATGGTTTTTATTATAACATACTTTTTTGTGGAACAACCATAATTATTTTGCTTTTTTTCTCTTCTTCCCTTATAATTAAATATCGAAGTTATTTACTAGGTTTATCCATCGCCTGTTTCATCGAAAGGAGTCCTGCCCATGTGGCGCAAATATAACAAACCTCTTCTGGCTAAAATTCGTCGGGCCAGCCGCGAATATGGCCTGATTCAGCCCTATGATAAAATCGCCGTAGGCTTATCCGGCGGCAAAGACAGCACCGTTATGCTCTATACCCTCTCGGTGCTGCAAAAAACCTTGCCCATTCCCTTTGAACTGCAAGGCATCTCTCTGGATGTGGGCTGGAACAACGATTATCAGCTTATCGGACAATACTGCCAGCAGTTGGGCATTCCCTTTCATCTGGAGCAAACCAACATTGGCCGCATTGTCTACGAGGAGCGCAAAGAAACCAATCCCTGCTCCCTGTGCGCCAATATGCGCCGCGGCGCCATCAATCATACTGCCAAAGCGCTGGGCTGCAACAAAGTGGCTCTGGGCCATCATTTAGACGACGCGCTGGAAACCTTTCTGATGAGTCTGGTTTTTGAAGGGCGGATGCACACCTTCTCGCCCCGCACCTATTTGTCCCGCGCCGACATCACCGTTATCCGGCCCATGATTTATGTTTACGAAAAAGATATCATCACCGCTGCCAGACAATTAGAACTGCCGGTGGTACCCAATAACTGTCCTGCCGACGGCATTACCAAACGGCATACCATGAAAGAAGAACTCTCCCGGCTGGAAGCTATGAATTCCACCGTCCGTGAACGAATGCTGCACGCCATCACCACCTCTCTTTGGGCGCCGCTGATGCTGCCCGAAGCAGAGCAAGTGATGAAGCCCATCAAAAAAATGGCGTCAACCGAAAAGCCGGATACCGACAGTATCCCAGCCATGCAGCAGCAGACTGCACCTAAGACGGCGTTTTTCCCCGAAGAAACGCAATAAACAAACCTTCTGCAATCATTAGAATAACCGGATAAAAATTTTATCAACATACACAAAAGGCTGTCGCATCAAAGCAAGCCCTGAAGCGACAGCCCATTTTTCACACTGCGTTTCTTTATGCGGCCTCTTCTTCTTCATATTCATACCAAGAGCCAGCATATTCTTCAATCAATTTCAGCAAATCATACACAGGACTGCCGTCCTCCGGCGTTCTGACCGGCTCTGCATCAGTAATGCTGTATGCTAGCTGTCCGCTGCAATTCAGCGTTACCACCGTTTCCCCTTCCTCTGTGCTGCCCGTTATCACAAATTGGATTACATGGTCTTGTTCTTCCAGCACAAAATGGAAGCTGCTTGCATCGTCTGCATACTCTGCAGTAAGTTTCAGACCGGTAATCGCATTTTTATCACCCTGGAACACCAGCTTGGCGCCATAGCCCCAGTCCGCACGTTCCATGCTGCGCTCATAGCCCTCTGCTGTTTTGCCCAAAGACTGATCGCCTACCACATGCAGCATGCCGTCCAAAAATCCTATCATGCTTTCTACTTCATCGGAATCGGTCACAGAAATATCGTTGACCAACGCCGCCACTAACGCGTCCATATCCAAGTCACGCTGCTGCCCGGCTTCCTGCAGAGCTTCGGCAATGATTTGCTGATACTCCGCATACCCATCTTCTTCTAAATAATCGGCAATATCAACGCTGTACCAGGCATTCTTCTGCCCTTCTAACAAATCCAGCAGTTCCGACTTGAGATAAAACTTGCCCTTGCTCACGTCCAGAATATATTGCAGCCGAAAATCCTTAAAAGCATTCAATATAGTTACAGCTTTATCGTCTAATGCGCCTTCACGCTGCAATAAAGCCACCAGCTTGTCCATATCCAGCTTTACAGCCGCCTCCAGATTGACGACATCCTCCGATGTCAACTCCTGTATTTCCATGGTCAAATTGATAGGAATGTCCATCTGCTCGCCAGTTTTCCAATCGGTTCCGCTCATTTGCAGCGCAAACTCTAAATTACCCTGCAAAGCCAGATTGCCTTCACCCAAGTCCCAATGCTGCAAATACTTGTTCAATACCGTAAATTTTCCTTGATAGCGTTTGATATACTTGTCCCGCTCCAAAATCACCACGGTACGGTTTTCAGAATCCCAGCCAACGGCTGCGCCCAATGCCTGCGAAGCAAAACGCACCGGCACAAAGGTACGGCCATCCTGCACAAAAGCCTGCGCATCCATAGGAATGGTCACACCATCCATCACATATTGCGGTTGCCCCGCTGTAAAAGATACCGTGCGATTACTCCGTTTCGCTGTTACCGTTTTGCTGGCTGCATCGTAAGCAACCTCCGCGCCCAAAGCTTCAAACACCGCCCGGAATGGGATATACACTCTGTCGTCCTTCATCACAGGCCGTACATCGGAAGTATAGGCAGCATACTGGCTCCACCAGTCATCGGCTTCTCCGTCTGTAAAATACATATTCTCGCCATTAATTTGAATATTCACCCTTGTGCGGGCTTCTTCCTCCCATTTTTCCTGTTCTTTTTCCCAAGCATCTTCCTCCAAAGCATAATACAATTCTTCTAATTCTTCTAAAGTATATTTGGATAAATCTTCTGTTACAGCATACTCTTCCCGCAAAGACTGTTCATAATAATATCTGTAACACAGTTTCTGCAATTCCTCATCAGTATAGCCAGACAAATCCTCCATTACGCCATAGTCTTCTCGCAGAGATTTCTCCTTTGCAAGCCGATATTGCAAATCAACTAATTCCTTATAGGTATAAGCAGACAGATCTTCTGTCACACCATAGTCTTCCTGTAACGTCTGTTGCATCTCTCGACAATCATACAAATTCTCCAATTGATACCAGGTGAGTTCCTCCACATCCGCCGTAATCTGATATTCCTGTTCTAAGACAGCTTTATAATACATGGCCTCAATTTCCTGCGGCGTATAGTCAGCCGGATCTATTTCAATCTGATACGTTTCCTGTAAACGCCATACTGTGAACGAATAGGACCAGTCAGCCAAAGCGCGGGTCATAAATTTTTCCAGTTCCGTCTCCGAAAACCGTCCAAAATCTTTCTCTTCAAAGCCATAATCATCCCACAATATAAACTCCAATTCGTCGCTGTAATCGCCCATTTCTTCTTCTACGGCTTCTTTTACCATAGCCTGCAATGTGGCATCGCTATATTGTGAAAGCTCTGTTTCATCCACATAGCCATAACTGCTTGCAAAACACTCCAAAAAATACCGGTATTCCTCTGCTGTTACTTCCGGCACCTCAGCAGCCCAAGCTGCCCCCGGCAACAAAAAGCATACCAACAACGTCAACCAGCAAATCCATTTTCCCTTTCGCATCGCAATTCCCCCTCGTCCTGTATTTGGTTTTCTGTTTCTCGCTCCCATTGTATCATTTAGCAAGGACATTTGTCCATCAATTTATGCAAACACTGATAAAAGTAGCAGCACCGATATAGAAAAAGCTGTCGCAGGTTGATTGTATGCTTCCCATAACAGCTTTCCACTTAATCCATATCCATTGATAAATTGGCCTGCAAATAGGCCCACACCTGCCCAAAATCCGAAAAATAAGGCCGTTCTGAAAATTCTCCAATGGAGATGTACGCCATAGAGTGCCGCGGAACAGCGCTGTCATCGACAACCGTTCCCGCCGCCGAAATCAGCACATCGCCCAAATCCAAATTTTGATAATAGCCTCCCTGAAAATACACCTTACCCTGTGTCAGATGCAGCGCGCCGTTTTGCAAATCGTCCTCCGTTACCACAAACCGCAGCTCCAGCAATTCCACACAATACCGGCCAAAGATACGTTTTCCTTGCTGCCATTTATGCCCGTCCTGCTCCATCAAAGTTGAATATTGCCCATACTCCTCTACCGGTTGTAGCTTACAAGGAATGGCCGGTTCCTCGGGAAAACAAAAACGGAAAGGTTCGCCCCACTGATTTTCAACATTATGAATGATGTAAAAATAGACGACATGCTCCTGCCGGTCGTTGTTCTGCGCATAATATACCTGCGTGAAAACCGGCTCTTCCAGCCGTGTCACCGCGCTGACTGTCATAAAACCGCACAAAAGCAGCAAAACAAGCACCCTTGCCACTGCTCTCCATTTTTTTACACGCTGCATGCTGCCATCCGTCCTTTCCCATAGGCGCAACCAAACCCAAACAAAACCTATTTGCGACATGTTTCTTGTTTGCTCTATTCTAACATGAATTTTGGAAACTCGGCTACAGTTCTGTCACAAGTGGTCGTTTTTTGCGCATAAATGGTTCCATGCTCCAGCAATTTTTCCACCGCCCATGCTAGCCGCTTCTTGAAAGAAACACGATATGCGCAGCAACCAATTTCGCCGCCTGTCTGCTCTGGAAACAATTTGACAAAACAAGCGCTGCATGTTTGGGCAGCGCCTGTTATTTTTACGGAAACGGCCAACAAAATTTTGCTGAAATCTCAAATCCCGCATTATTTTTATTACACCAATCCCTCGCCATCTTGATTCTCGTACAACCGCCATACATATTCGCTGTACCGCTCTGCACGCTGCCACACTGCCGCTGCATTGCAAATCACCGACTGTGGAAGTTGCTGCTGAAAAGTCAATTTTCCGCTATATACCACTGTCCAAGGCGACGGACTTTCCGCCAGCTGTTCACCGCCTAAGGCTTCTAAAGCCTCCCGCAAATCCTGATCCCAGCGGGACACCGTGATGTAATATGCCCCTTCATATCGAAGGCTGCACATGCCAGCCTCTGCCGTCTGCCATTGCAGTACCGGTTCCACCGTTTGCTGCCACTGGGCCTGCTTGCCATAAATCCACAAAGAAGATGCGCTTTCCACCAGCTGTGGCGTATTTCGATAACCGCCCGCCGTAACAAAATCCATTTGTAAATAACAGCCATCTTCTTTTGGAA
>CABQBF010000089.1 GCA_902462325.1 uncultured Peptococcaceae bacterium | reverse complement strand
CTACAGCTTTGACGAATACGGCTATGAGGAAGAAACAGGCCGGTTAGAGCAGTATGCGAAGCTGGATTGAACGATTGCTTCGGTAAGCGGATATTATCTGACGTTGCTATTTGAGGAAGCGGCGTCAGAGTCGGGAAATTTATAAGAAGTGAAACCTTGTATCAGCGGCCCATTTTCCAGTGCCAGCAAATGCGGCTGATGGCCGATAAGCATAATAAAAGCAGGGTAGCGGCTAAGGGAAACAAGAGCAGCGGCAGGTAGGGTGCCGGTTCTAAGATAGGCTGTAATTGCTGGGCCACGCTGGTAGATAAAATCTGTGGAAACAGAACGGTGAGCAGCGGAATATACAGGGCGGCCAGCAGGCCTTGCAGGGGCCGGCAAAGACAGTAGAGCCGGGCGGAAATCTGCTGGCCGGATAAAATGCTGCTGACTTGCGCCTGAACGGAAAGACCGCTCCAGCCTAAAATAAAACTGATGACCATTAATTGTTGCAAAAGGGCCGCCTGACTTTCCGCGGCAGTCTGCGCGCCCAGCGTCATTTCAAATAATCCGGCGCTTAAAGCCGGAGCAAGCTGGGGAGATAGCTGCAGCAGGTTTAAAATCCAAGCAAAGCCGGATTGTAAGATCTGCAATAATCCGGTAGCCTGCAGAAGGGACAGCAGAACAGAAAACAGCAGCACAAAGCCGCCGATTTTGATGATGCTGTCAATGCCTTTTTGTACAGACTGCCCAAGCATAGCGCCCAGCGGCTGACGGTGCTCAGCCTGATACTGCTCCATTTGCGCCATAGCAGTGCGCAGCAGACGACGGGGCGCGATGGCCTGATGATTGCTTGGTGCGGTAAAGCGCAGCAGGATACCGATGGTCAGATTAGCCAGATAATGGGCTGCCAGCAGCAGAACGCCCAATTGGGGGCGCTGCAGCATGGAAATTGGTACAGAAATTAATAAAAACAGCGGGCTGGAATTGTTGGTGAAGGCGGCTAAACGGGCGGCTTCCTGCGGTGTACACAGATTTTGCTCCTTGAGGGAAGCGGTGAGAATAGCGCCCATAGGAAAGCCGGAGGTAAAGCCTAATGCAACGGCAAAGCCCGCTTCGCCGGGCAGGCGGAACAGGGGCCGCATAACAGGTTCCAGCAACACGCCCAAAAAGCGCACAAAACCGACGGACAGCAATAAGTCGGTCACGATAAAAAAGGGCAATAAAGACGGCAGCAAATGGGCTATCCAGGTGTCCAGACCACGGCAAGCGCCTTGATAAGCGGCTTGCGGTTCCAGCAGCATCAGAACAGTCACAAATAAAAGAAGCAGCAGGAAAAGAAGCTCAGAGAATCGTTTCATAAAAAATCACCTGAGCTTACTATATGTGAAGATTTCTGTTTTTAGACCTGCACCGGCATTTGCAGCAAATCCGGATTGCTTTTGCGCAAGGAGGGCAATGGATAGCCCAAATAATACAGATTGGTGGCGCGGCAGTCAAGGTCCAGCATTTGTCGGCCTTGCTCTGTGAGCTGCTGCCGTTGGCGGGCTGGGCGGATAAGAATGGGCAGTTGGGCCGTTTTTTTCAGTTCCTTCAGGATTTTTTGTCCTTGGGCGGTAAATCCAAGCACCCGCAGATATTGGGGCTCCTGCCATTGTTGCTGCTGCGTCATGTTTAACAGCAAATGGATACAGGTGCGTTGAATGCGCGTATAAGTGTAGCGTTTGGACTTGACGGCGGCGCAGAGTTCATCCAGGGTATTGACCTGATGGGCGGCGCTGTAGAGCCGGTTTTCCAGCCCTTCGTTCATTTCCAGAATGTCGGCTAATTGTTCCGGCGTGCTGCGGCGCAGCAAGGCCAACAAAATTTGGTCGAAGCAGTGGTTCTGCATGGGCAGATAGCCCTGCTGAAATTTCTCGTGTATGAGCAGGCGCACAGCGTCTGGAATTTGCTCCTGCCACAGGGAATTTTCTTCGTACAGCAGCTTACGAATGGCAGAGGCGCTGGCAAAGCCTTGGCTGTAAAGCGGCACCTTATCGTCGTTGTAACTGCCCAGGCGGGAAATCAACACCGGTGTGATGGGCAAATGGTGCTGCTGTATGGTTTGCAGATAATGCAGCGCTAAGATATTGTTGGGCGATTGTAATTGTTCTGCACCGGCGATTTGCAGTTGTTCCAGTGCTTTTTGCCGGGCAGCGGGGAAGGATAGCCCTAAATCAAGCTGGTGATGCAAACGCTGTTGATATTCCGGCAATTCCTCAAGCAGAAAAGCAGCCAATTGTTCCAGCTCGGTGGCATTTTGGCTCTCCACGCCGCAGGACAGCCAGGAAACGGCTCCGGTGGCAGCCAGCGTTAAAAGGGCGCCCTGGGCAAAGTAGGCGGCGCTGCGCACAGCGAAAGCGACGGGCAGCTCCAGCACCAGATCTACACCGCAGCGCAGCGCCATCTCAGCCCGTGTCCATTTGTCAAACACAGCCGCCTCTCCCCGTTGGGTGAAGTTGCCGCTCATCACAGCCACAATGCCGTCAGATTGCTGCAGAGCGTTGGTCTGGGTAAGATGATATTGATGCCCATTGTGAAAGGGATTGTATTCGGCTACAATGCCGGTGAGTTCCATAAAAACACCTGCCTTTGGAAGAATGAAACTTCGGTAATTAGTTTTTTTGCAGACTTTGTTTCAGCATTTGCCACAGTGTTCCCTCCGAGATAATCAGCCCCAGTAAGGTGAACGCCATACCGCAGAGCGCCAACGGTGTAATTTGTTCCTGTAAGATGAGCGCAGAGGAAATGACTGAAATAACAGGAATGAGATAGATATATACGGCGGTTTTGACCGCGCCCAGAAGATTGACGGCCACATTCCAGCTGGCAAAGCAGCAGGCCGACGCGCCTAAGCCCAAAAATAAAAAATTGCTTACATTTAGCGGCTGCAATATGACAGAAAGCTGCGGGTGAAAATCCATCAGCAGCGCCGGAATCATCAAAAGCAGGCCGTAAAAGAAAATATGACGGGTGCTTTGCAGCACCGAGTAGCCGTAGCTGCCGATTTTTCTGGTTAAGATGGTGTAAACCGACCACACAATGGCCGCGCCGGCGGCTAAGAAATCGCCTTTCGGGTTGAGCGACAGCGCCTGTCCATTGAAGCTGATCATAGCGATACCGCCGATGGCCAGCAGAAAGCCGATAAAAAAGCGGGGCTGCAGACTTTGCGCCGGGTTTCGCATGCGGCTGAACAGTGCCGTAAAAAAAGGGCTGATGGCGACAATCACGCCTACGTTGGACGCCATGGTGTAGGTTAAGGCGATATTTTCAAATAAAAAGTACAGTGTAACGCCGCAAAGCCCGGCGGCAGCAAAATAAAGCTCCTGCTTTTTATTTTTTAAATGCAATACATGGGGACAGGCGACCGATAAACAAAGAAATCCAATTAGAAAGCGGATAAAGAGGATTTCAATAGGCGAAAAGCTGCGCAATAAAATTTTGGTGGCGATAAAGGTGGTGCCCCAGACGCCAACGGTAAACAAAGCAATCAAATGTCCAATTCCTTGCTGATTCATGGTGACGCGCTCCTTGTTGGAATGTTGTTGCAGTATAGTCTATCACAAAAGCAGCCACAATGCCAACAGGAAACCACCCCATTGGGGAGAAAAAGGCGATAGTGAAGGCAAGGAATAAGTTATAAAATAAAAACTCAGCGGCCAACCCCAGAAGGGCCAACCGCTGATTTATCGTATGAAGGTATTTTTTGGGCATGTTTTTATAGAATTTGCGATAGGTTAGAATGTCAACTGGAATGCGTCGCTGCTGAAGGGCAGTGTGTATTCGGAAAATCCGGCTGCATAAGGCGCAATTTCGTACAACTGGAAGTAGAAGGTCAAGCCGTTTTCATCGAGATAATAGCTGTAGCTGTGGTCGGACACTGTTTTGGCCAGATAGCTTTCAGCATCTGGATAGAAGGCTTCCGGCTGTGCTTTGATTTGGGCTGTGAAGCCGGCCAAAATCAAGCTGTCGATGGTTTGTTGATCGCCCTTTAAAATATCGGTTAAGGCCAGCGTTTTGCCGGTGGTCATATCATAGATGGCCGAATTGCGCACCGTCATCGGGTGGGCGCCGTGGGTGTCCTGCATGGTTTGAAAGAGAATAGAAACATAATCTTTTTTATTGTATGTGACAGCGTAGCGTTCCTGCGCGGTGCAGCTAAAAGAAGCTGGCCCTGCTTCCTCCAATAATTTGCCAAAATCCTGTGCAATGGTTGTAGCACGGCTGCGGGCTGCGGCGGCCAACTGGCTGTTCAAATCGGTCAGCGCCGCTTGGTTGTTGCCGGTAATAGTAAATTGCGGATAGGCCATATCCACGGAGATATTGTTTTCGTTTTTGGTATAGCGTTCCGTTTGATAGCCATAGTCGCCTTGTCCAGCGCTTTGTACGGTGATCGTTTCGGTATCGGCATCCCACGCCACTGTGGCGTTCAAGGCTTCGGAGACAGCGCGCAAAGGAACCATGGTGCGACCATTCACAATTTGAGCAGGCACATCCAGCTTGATTTTTTTGTTGTTCAAATAGAGCGTATCTTCCCCAACGGTGAGCGACATCGATTGCAAGTCTTTCTGGGACACAACAGCTTGCGTATCCGCGTACCAGTTGACTTCGCAGCCTAAGGCTTCAAAAATAGCGCGCATCGGCACCAGCGTGCGGGAATTCACAATCACCGGCGGCTGGTCTAAGGTTAGGCTTTGGTTATCTACAACAACGGAAGGCGCTGCCAGCGCAGCGGTGCTGCAGGTTGCCAATAAAGCTGCGGTAGCAATTCCAACGGCGAAACTTTTTTTCATAAAAAACAGTCCTTTCTGTGTGTATCAAAATAGTGTTGTGAGTGTTGTGATTGAAAAGGAACAAACAGCCGTATTCTTTTGACTATTCTGTAGGAAGCAATGACGGCAGGTTTATTTTATTTCATTATATATAATTGGATGTATTTGTTAAAGGGAAAGTTTCAGAAGCTTTAAAATATTTTGCGGATAAGAGAAATTTTTTGGAAAAAGTTGTTGCAGACAACATTTTGCAATATGAAGACAGCTTATAATAACAATATCAAATAAAGCTCTAGAGTTGATAAGCCAGTAGATGGAAAAATGTTCTAATGAGAATGTATTAGAATGAAGGAGGAGTTTTTTATGTCGAGCAGTAAAATATTTGTTATTGGGCTGGATGGCATGGACCCAAGCCTGACCAAAAAATATATGGATCAGGGAAAAATGCCAAACGTGAAAAAATTAGTAGAGTCTGGCGCTTGCCGGGAAGATTTGGTGATGTTGGGCGGTCATCCGACTGTAACCCCGCCAATGTGGACCACTTTAGCCACTGGCGCCAACCCAGGAACCCATGGTATCACCTGTTTCTGGAACCAAGATCCGGACAATCTGGATACCATCATTTATAATCTGGACTCCAGAATGTGCAAAGCAGAACAGTTATGGAATGTAACAGCAGAAGCTGGCAAAAAGACTTTAGTATGGCATTGGCCCGGTTCCTCCTGGCCAGCATCTTCCGACAGCCCTAATCTGTATGTCGTAGATGGTGCGCAGCCAGCGGCAGTACAGATGAGTAGCGCTAACGTAGATTTTGAAAAATATATTATCGCCAATAAAGATTTCAAAGAAGTTTTGTATCGTCCTAAATTCATCAATAAAACCGGCGCCGGCTGTGTTATTGAAGAACTGGAAGAAGAAAACGACGATGCTCTGGCCAGCGGCCGTTTAAACCGTCATAAGATGAATCAGCTACAGAATGTAGAATTATCCCATGCTCAAGGAGAAGTTGGCTTAGATACGCCGCCTTTTGATTTGATTAACTCTCCAATTAAAGAAGCACACGGATGGGCCAACGCGCCGGAAGGTGCTTTAGAATTTACCATTGTAACTTCCGGCGGTTTAACCAGACGGCCAGCCTTAATTCTGAAAAATGAACAGGGAGAATATGACACGGTTGCAGTTTATTTGAGTAAGAAAGAAGCGCAGCCATATGCAACCATGAAACAGGGGCAATTGTTGATGAACACATTGGATAAAGTCAATGTAAACGGTAACAATGTGGATGTCACCCGTTCCTTCAAGGCTTTGGAAATTGCCAAGGACGGTTCCCAGGTTCGGATGTGGACCAGTACTGCTTATGATATTCACAACAATAACAGATGGCATCCGCAGAGCTTATATCAAGATGTTGTCAGCAATGTAGGGTATGTACCGCCATTTACCCAATTGGGCGGCAAAAATTATGAGTTTTCTACCGAATTGCTGCAGCCAGTATGGAGAAACTATATGCATTGGCAGGCAAATGCCCTGAACTATATGATTGAGAAACAGGGCATGGAAGTTATTTTTTCCCATCTGCATATGATTGACGCGCAGGGGCATATTTTCTGGCATTATGCCCATGACGCCCATGAAACCGACCATAATGTACCGGCCGATTATGAAAAGTTGATTGAAAAATGTTATATGGATGCCGATGAATACATTGGCTCCTTCGTGCATCTGCTGGAAAAAGACTGGACTTTGATGGTTGTTTCCGATCATGGCCTTTTGGTGCGGGAGGATGTTCCACCACTGCTGGGCGATCCAGGCGGCGTAAGTGTACGTGTTATGGAAGAATTGGGCTTTACTGCCGTGAAGAAAGATGAAAATGGCAATGACCTGCGTGAAGTTGATTGGGAACACACCAAAGCATTGGCTATCCGCGGCGACCATATTTGGATTAACCTGAAAGGCAGAGATGCGCACGGCATTGTAGAGCCGGAAGATAAATACAAAGTAGAAGATGAAATTATCGATGCTTTATACGGATATCGCGATCCCCGTACCAACAGTCGTATTGTCAGCCTGGTGCTGCGCAATCGGGATGCTGTTCTGCTGGGGATGAATGGTCCGGAATGCGGGGACCTAGTATTCTTCCTGAAAGAAGGCAATAACCGTGTTCATGCCGACGCTCTGTCCACCTCGATTGCATGCTGCGATTCCTCCCTGTCGCCAATTTTTGTTGCTGTCGGGAAAGGCTTGAAGAAGGGCTATACTGACCTATCATTCGGGAATGTGACATTGCGCCAACTATCGCCACGCTGCTGGGTGTGAGAATGCCTGCTCAATGTGAAGGTGCGCCAGTGCATCAGATTGTAGAATAGTATTGTTTTAGAAAAAAACTGTGCAGTGAAAAAAGCTGTCTTGTCAGAGGGAATGTCTCTGCAAGGCAGCTTTTTTAGATGTTGTTATATTTTATTGCGATAAAAGCAAAAATAATAAATGATATGCGAATAATTTGAATAGTTATGATAAAAATGCTCAAAAAGTTGTTGTACGCAACATTTTCTTTTGTGAAAGCCACTATAATAAAAGTATCAACAATCATTCCGGAATTATGATTGAAACATTAGAACTAATTCAGGTTATCGCAAAAAGAGAGGATGAAGGAAAATGGGAGAAGTAGCAAAGAAAAGTGGCATCGGTTTATGGCTCCATCCGGTTATTATGGTTGCCCTTATGGTAAGCGGCTGGGTGTTGCCGCCCTTTGGCACTGTTACAGAATTTGGCGTTAAGGTGTTAGGCATCTTTTTAGGCATGATGTGGGGCTGGATTTTTGTTGATTTGATTTGACCCAGCCTATTAGGCTTAATTATGCTGAGTATGTGCGGCTTGGGAACAGCAACGCAGGTGTTCTCTTCTGGTTTTGGCAGTGAAATTGTATTGCTAGTCATTTTCTTTTCGGTGTTTACCACATGGCTGGAAGACATTGGACTAACCAATACCATGACGCAGTGGATGCTGACCCGGAAGGTTTTAAAAGGCAAACCCTGGCTGTTTATTTTTATGCTTTTTTTAGTGACGTTTATCTGTGGTTCTTTTGTAGGGATTTATGCAACCATCTTTTTGCTGTGGGGGATTACCAAAAAATTATTGGTGAAACTGGGCTATGAAAAACAGAGCAAAATGAGTGCTTTCCTGCTGATTGGGGTTGCCTATGTAAGTATTATGGGAATGTGTGTGAAACCGTGGACGCCATGGTCTATGATGGGGATTAAAGGGCTGAATACCGCTACAGGGTTGGGTGTAGATTTCTTACCTTACAGTGGTCTCATGATAGCTGTTTCTCTGGCAGCCATCTTGTTATTTATCATTGCCGGCAAATTTGTGATTCGCGTAGACGCTTCAAAACTGAAGAATGTAGATTTTACTGCACTGGGAGAAAAAATTATTATAATCGTCAGCAAAAATTTGCAACCTTATTGTTGTTCGTTATTATTTTGGCGTTATATTTGCCTAGTACCTTACCGAAGGATTTATGGATTTATGCCGTATTAAATAAGTTAAGCTCCGTGGGTGTCATTGCTTGTATTACTGTTGTATTGTGCTTTACCCGTTTTCAAGGAGAACCGGCTATGGATTTTGGCAAACTGGCAGCCAAGTCCATTCCATGGCCTATGGTTTGCCTATTGGCTTCTGTAGGGCCTTTAGGTACTGCTTTGATGCATAGCGAAGCAGGGATTACAAAGATGGTTCTTGGCTTGATGAAACCAATTTTTGCAGGACAAAGCCCTATGATGATTTATATTTTAGTCTGCGTTATTTGTTGTGTTTTAACCCAGTTTATGAATAATACTGTACTGTTGGTGGCAATGACGCCGCTCATGTGCCAATTGGCGCAGGCTTTTGGGGCCAATCCAGTTCTGGTAACGGTGTTGATGATTTTTGCTCTGTCGGCTGCTATGGCCACGCCGGGGGCCAGCTCCCGCGCAGGCTTGGTATTTGGCAATACCGAGTGGATTAGCACAAAGCAAGCCTATTTTCAAGGAATTGTTTCCGTCGTTTGCGTAATCATTGCGTTGCTTTGCATTGGTATCCCATTGGGTATGATGATTTTATAAACTATCGGGTATAGGAACTCTGCTCCGTGTTTTCTGGGGCAGAGTTTTTTATTACCGTATGGAAGAACAGCATGGTTGATAAGATACACAAAAAACTGGCCGTTTACAATTTTGCAGAAAAGACCTATAATTAGTATAACTTATAAACAATACAAATATAGCTGGAGGTTGTGCTAAGGATGCAGGAATTTTTGCCTTATATTGAGATGGATGCAGACATTGAAGCCTTTCGGGTATTTTGCTTACAGCACTGTTATCGGAAAGAGTCCGTGCGTAAAGGAGAAAGCATAATTCCACCAGAACAAAATGTATGCGGATTTTTACATAAGGGCTGTTTGAAGGTGTTTTTCAGCACCGAGCATGGTTCGGAGCGTTTGATGTGGTTTTTGGAGGACGGCAACTTAATTCCAACCGGTTTTGGAAAAAGCTTTTGCAAACGGCTTGTGGCCGATGTCGATTCGGAGATCTTGTACATTATCTTTGACGATATTTATCAGTTTGTGCTGCAAAGTAAAAAGAATTTTTTTACGATATTTGAGCAATATCAAAAACGGCAGCTTTTGTGTATACAAGGACAGTTGAAAGAAATTGAAGAAAGCAGTGGTGTAAAAATCTTAAAATTTTTATTTCAGAGCGCAGCCTTGTATGGGAAACAGACAAAAGACGGCATCTTAATTGAAAACCTGCCCAGTCGCAGTGATATTGCCTCCCATATTGGCGTACACCGCAGTAATGTAACCCGATACATCTCCAATTTGGAGAAGGCAGGCATCTTTGAAAAAGTCGGCAAAAAGCTATTGGTGAAAGATTTGGAACGGCTGCAGGAGATGCTGGAAGCTGAATTGGAGAAAGATTGATTGCTATTTGCGATATAAAAGTGTAAAGTTCAGGCAGAAAAAGAAAAAGCCTAACACCTTAGGATAAAACAAAGGTATCAGGCTTTTCTGGTGCGGCTAACGGGACTTGAACCCGTACGAGTTGCCTCACACGCCCCTCAAACGTGCGCGTATGCCAATTCCGCCACAGCCGCATAAGCATGGAAGAACTTTATTAGAATAGCATAAAAAACGGAAAAAGGCAACACTTTTATTTTTTTAGTTTCCGGTAATTTTTAAAGTCTAAATTGCAATAGCAAGTGCAACATTTATTTTGAACTAAAAAAGAATCCATAAAATTCCTTGAAAACATACTGTACACAAAACAGAGGTATCTGTGTCCTGGTCAAGCAAAATTGTAACACTTGTGACCGAAAAAATATTAGATTGCTT
>CABQBF010000088.1 GCA_902462325.1 uncultured Peptococcaceae bacterium | reverse complement strand
CAAAAAACCGGGGAATTGCACGCCGGTTAAGGTATAAAGCATGCCCAGCGCCGTGGCGATAATCAGCGGATTGCGGGCAATGCTGCCCAGCATTTTCAATGGATTGTGTTGATTTTGACCATTGAACCGCTCAAACAGATACACCGCCAGCAAATTGAACAGCGGCACGATAATGGCAATCAGCATGGTGATGGTGGTAATATTGTCGCCTTTATAAATATTGCCGACGATGGGAATCCCCAAAATGACATAATTGCTGCGATAAATGCCCTGAATGACCACGCTCTGCTGCTGTGGCCGTTTCACCAGCTTTGGCACCAGCCACAGCAGCGCGGCAAATAAAAACAGTACGGAGGCAACGGCATAGCCAATCAGATGCCACTCAAAATATTGACGGAAATCGGTGGCCCGCACATTGTTGAACAGCATCACCGGCAAAAAAACTTTAAAACAAAGCCGGTTTAAATCCCGAATCATACGCCGGGGCATCAGACCAATTTTTTGCAGAAAGACGCCCAGCAGAATGGTCAGAAATACCGGCAGCATAACGTGAAAGGATAATAAAATAGATTCCAACCGACGTCCCCTCTTTTGTTGATGATGATAAAATATTGATACTCAAGCACTGATAAAGAGAGGCTGCTGCAAAGAACGAATCCACCTTTTGCAGCAACCTGATTTCTTCTTATTTTGTTTTATGCTTATTTTGTTTTATGCTTCCTTTGCAGCCATTACAGCGGCGCAGCGAGGACATAATCCGTTTTCATCCAGTTCTTCGGAGTGAATCCAGCAGCGCTCGCAGGTGTTGCCGGCGGCTGGCGCAATCACCACATCCAGGTCTTTCACATCTTCACTGATGTAGGCGTCGGCTGGCGCTTCGCTCATAGCTTTCACCGTAACCTGAGAAACGATAAAGATAGTAGCCAACTGGTCCTGCATAGCTTGCAGCAATTCCAGCGTTTCACCATCGGCATAGAGGAGCACCTGCGCATCCAACGCTTTGCCGATTTCTTTGTTGGCCCGTTTTTCTTCCAGCTTCTTGGTCACTTCCCCGCGAATGGCAATCAGCTTGGCCCATTTTTCTTCCAGTGCGTCGTTGATGGCGTCCGGATTTACCTGAGGCCAGCCCGATAACTGAATGCTCAGCTCCTTGTCTTCTTTGGGCAGATATTTCCACACTTCTTCGGTGGTGAAGGATAAAATCGGCGTCATAACCTGGGCCAGCGCCACGCAAATTTCATACAGCGCAGTCTGGCAGGAACGACGGGCTTTGCTGTCCGCTGCTTCGCAGTACAGGCGGTCTTTGACAATATCCACATAAAATGCGCTCAAATCCACATTGCAGAAGTTATGCACCGCATGATATACCACATGGAATTCGCAATCCTCGTAGCCCTTGTTCACTTTTTCCAGCAGCTTGTTCAGCTTGAGCATAATCCACTGATCCAATTCTTCCATATCCTTGAGCGCTACGGCGTCGGTTTTATAGTTGAAATCGGAAATGTTGCCCAGCAGATAACGGAAGGTATTGCGCATTTTGCGGTATGCTTCGCTGACCTGCTTTAAGATGCCCTGGGATACGGCAACGTCGTTGCGGTAATCGGCAGAAGCTACCCACAGCCGCAGGATATCGGCGCCCATATCGTTGACAACTTTCAAGGGGTCTACCCCATTGCCCAGCGATTTACTCATTTTGCGGCCCTGTTCGTCTACCAAAAAACCATGGGTCAATACGGCTTTGTAAGGCGCTACGCCGTCTAAGGCCACCGAGGTCAGCAGCGAGGAATGGAACCATCCGCGGTGCTGGTCGCTGCCTTCCAGGTAAAAATCGGCCGGGGTGCGCAGCTCTGGTCGGATTTTCAGCACGCCTTTATGGCTGGAACCGGAATCGAACCACACATCCATAATATCGGTTTCTTTGCGGAAATGGGCGCCGCCGCATTTGGGGCAGGTCAACCCTTCCGGAATTAATTCAGCAGCCTCTTTGGCAAACCAAATGTCAGAGCCATGTTCCCGGAACAAGTCTTGAATCCGGCTGATGGTGGCGTCGTTGATAATGGGCTCGTTACAGTCGGCGCAATAGAAAATGGGAATTGGCACGCCCCAAGTTCTCTGGCGGGAAATACACCAGTCGCCGCGGTCGGCCACCATGTTATAAATCCGGTCATGGCCCCAGGATGGGAAGAATTTTACTTTGTCAATTTCATCTAAGGCATTCTGACGGAACCCGTCGATGGAGGCAAACCACTGCTCGGTAGCCCGGAACAGCGTTGGATTTTTACATCTCCAGCAATGGGGGTACTGATGCTTGATAAATTTTAATTTGAGCAGATAGCCGTTTTGATCCAGCCACTGGCAGATGGCCTTGTTGGCTTCGTCGGTGCTCAGTCCGGCAAACTGACCGGCTTCGGCTGTTAAACGGCCCTGGTTGTCTAACGGTGAGATAATGGGCAAATCATATTTCTGGCAAACAAGAAAGTCGTCCATCCCATGACCAGGCGCGGTGTGTACGCAGCCGCTGCCGGCTTCTAAGGTAACGTGTTCCCCGACGATGACAACCGAGTCCCGATCGAGGAACGGATGCTGGCAAATCAGGTGTTCCAGTTCCTGCCCTTTCCACTGGCCCAGCACCTGATAGTCTGCGGGCAGCCCACAGTCGCTGATGACATTGTCCACCATTTCTTTGGCCATCACATAGTTTTCATCGCCAAACTGCACCAACTGATAGTCAAATTCGGGATGGATAGAAATGGCCACATTGCCCGGCAAGGTCCATGGCGTGGTGGTCCAAATCACTACATAGGCCTGGTCTGTATTGAATAAACCTTTGGCGTCTTTCACCGGAAATTTGACATAAATAGACGGTGAACGCAGCTCTGCGTATTCAATTTCTGCTTCCGCCAAAGCAGTTTCGCAATCCGGGCACCAATGTACCGGCTTTAAGCCTTTATAGATATAGCCTTTTTTGGCCATAGCGCCGAAAACGCCAATCTGTTCTGCTTCAAATTTGGGGTCTAAGGTGACATAGGGATGGTCCCAATCGCCGCGCACACCTAAACGGCGGAACTGTTTTTTCTGGTTTTCCACCGCATCCAGCGCAAAACCGGCGCAAGCCTGACGAAAGGCCACCTTGTCCACATCGTGATGGTCTAAACCCAACGCTTTAATGGCTTTTAATTCGATGGGCAGGCCGTGGGTATCCCAGCCGGGCACATAAGGGGCGTCATAGCCGGTCATACTGCGGTGCTTTACAATCATATCTTTCAATACTTTATTCATAGCATGGCCTAAATGGATATCGCCATTGGCGTAGGGCGGGCCGTCATGCAAAATAAATTTGGGATGTCCCTGATTTTTTTCTGCTACCTTGTGATAAATGTCGTTGCTGTCCCAGAATTCCAGCGTTTCCGGTTCCTTTTTGGGCAGATTGCCCCGCATGGGAAACTCGGTCTGCGGCAAATTCAGAGTCTTGCCATAATCTACTTTTTCCACGTTTCTTTTCACCTCAAAAATTAATATAACGCAGCAACAGAAGCTCCGTCACTTTTGTTCTGTAAATTGGGCCAATTTTTATTTGGCGTTGGCATTTTCCATAATCTCTTTCAATTTGACATTGATTTTGGTTTCTTCATTTTCCGACAGCTGCGATTGCGCTGTGGAAAGGCCATTGCTTTCCTCCTGCTTGATATAGCTGGCCATCTGCTCGGTGGAGATACCGGCTTCTTCCTGATCCAGCATGGCAATCTGGTTCTGGAAATATTCCTTCAGCGTTTCTTTGGCGTCGTGATAGCGATTGGCCAGCATGGTGTAATCGGCCAATACTTTATTGTATTTTTCTTCGGTGCCGCCGATAATTTTCTTGGCTTCTTCCTCTGCCTGAGCGATAATTTCGGCAGCCTTGGCTTCCGCGTCCCGTTTGAGCTGGTCGGCAAACCGCTGGGCCGACAGCAGCGCATTGTTCAAAGAAATTTCTTTTTCCCGGTAACTGTTCATATTTTCGCTGTAATTGCTGAGCTGTGTTTTCAGCACATCCAGTTCCCGCTGCATTTTTTCAAAGTCTACGATAATCTCATCCAGAAACTCGTCCACTTCTTCTGCATCGTAACCGCGCATCGCCTTTTTAAACTCTTTATTGTGAATATCCATTGGTTTCAGCATAGATAAGCCCCCTTTTCTCGTTCCTGTACCGCTTGTCTTTCCTCATTGCTTTGTGCAAGGAACCCGATTGATTAAATATATTTGAGCATGCACACCTTTAATTTGCCTTTGCGGGTCTCGCCGGATTGCTGCCCTATGCGCAGCTTGCCCTTTCCCCGGCAGGACAGAATATCGCCCTGCTGGCAAAGATAGTCGTTCTCTGTCACTTCACTATGGTTCACCTTCACCCGCCCGCTTTGAATCAGCTCCATGGCTTTGGCGCGGGATAAATTCAGCCCATGGGCCAGCAGTGTATCCAGCCGCATGGAGGCCACCATAATATGTATTTCTTTCACAGCCTGCTGCGGCGGCTGAAAGGTTTCCAAATCCTGCTCCTTCACCGCCATCGGCACGTGCTTAATACGCAGTTCATGCTGCAGCAGATAGTCGGCCACATCGTCCTCCGCAAACAATGCAAAGCCTGTGGCCGTTACCAGCAAATCGCCGAATTTTTCCCGCCGCAGGCCCAAGCCCATCACAGCCCCTAAAAAGTCGCGATGATTGGCCGTCACATAGTCCAACCGTCCTTGAAACAGAAACAGCCGGATAGCGGCAAATTGACAGGAAGGCTGGCTGTATGCGGGAAATAAAATCAGCCGTTTCCGTTCGGCATTGGCATAACCGCCGCAAAACAAATAGCGGTCAAATTTGCGGGAGCGCAGATATTCTTCTGCCACAATCTGCAGCCTGGGCTCCAGAAAATCAGTGCGCTCCTCCTGATACCGTTCCTCCACCCGCTCCAGCAAATCGTCCAGACGGCTGATAAATTGTTTTTCTTCCGCGGAAAGCGTCAACATACCGATCTCCTTCGTTTAAAACAAAATATGCAGCACATTAAACAGCACCTGGTACAATACCTGAATGAGCAGCAGCGCCACCACTGGCGTAAAATCCAGCGGATAACGCAATGATTCGGGCAACAACCGGCTGCAAGGCTCCAAAACGGGGTCGGTAATTTCATACACATAGCGCAAAATCGAATTGTACGGATTATGGGGAATAAAGGATAACACGCAGCGGGCCAAAATTAAAAAATTTAACACCGACACCGCTGTCCGCAAAAATAAATAAATCATTTCTTTTCACCAAGCTCCTTTGAACGAAGATACGCCTGCTGTACCGCTTCTATGAAAGCGCTGCGCACGCCCTTTTCTTCCAGCACCTTTAAGGCGCGGATGGTGGTGCCGCCGGGACTGGTTACCGCATCCTTCAGCACGGCGGGATGCTGACCGGTTTCCAGCATCATCATGGCAGAACCGGCCATGGTCTGACCGGCCAACTGATAGGCCATCGCCCGTGGTAATCCGGCCATCACCGCACCGTCGGCCAACGCCTCCAGAATTTGATACATATAGGCAGGGCCGCTGCCGCTGACAGCTCCCACTGCATCAATATATGCTTCTTCAATAAAAATAGTCTGGCCTACGCTATGAAAAATATCCAATACAACCTGTTTTTGTTCTTCGCTGGCAACCGCATTGGCTGCAACGCCCGTCATGCCCCAGCCAATTTTAGCCGGTGTGTTGGGCATGGCGCGGAATATGGCCACATGTCCCAGCTGCTCTTCCAACGTTTCTATGGTGACGCCGGCCATAATGGAAACCACTGTCTGCCAGGGCTCCGGTTTTCGCTGTAATTGGGCGCACACAGTGGGAAACTGCTGCGGTTTTACAGCAAAAATCAGATATTGGGCTTCCTCCACCACCTGCTGATTATCCGCCGCCAGAGATACGCCGTAGGTTTCTTTCACGTGCTGCAATTTTTCCGGGCTGCGGTTCGACATGAGAATCTCCTTGCCTTCACACAATCCCTGCTGCAGCATGCCGGAAACAATGGCCTCCGCCATAGCGCCGGCGCCGATAAACCCAAACCGGTACAGC
Organism: uncultured Peptococcaceae bacterium; assembly: GCA_902462325.1. Lineage (GTDB taxonomy): Bacteria > Bacillota > Peptococcia > Peptococcales > Peptococcaceae > UBA7185. The sequence goes on along the minus strand of CABQBF010000088.1, from coordinate 4,092 downwards.
GCTGCCATTAGAAATCACCTCTGCGGTTATACTGGGTGATCCAGGCAAAAATTTCTTCATCGGTGGTTTCCATATCGTGCTTCAATTCGCTGGCAATGTCGATATTCTGCGGCGCTGCCAGAATAATGCCCTGGCTCACCTTCTGGATGGTTCCGTCGATGGCATAAACCACGCCGCCTACAAAGTCGATAATCTTAGCGGCAATATCGGTGTCGCAGGATTCAATGTTGATGACAACAGCTTTGTGGTCCAGCAAATTATCGGCAATGCCCTGCGATTCTTCAAACCGAATGGGTTCCACCAACACCACCCGGGCATTTTCCACTTCACCCTGCCGATTGTTCCCATAGTCTCTGTTTGGATGATTAAAAGCCACCACGTTGTTAATTCTGGTTACCGGCTTACTCTCCGGCTTTGTTGCCACAGGAGCGGCCTTTGAGACAGTCTGCACCGGCTTGTCCATTGTGGTTTCTTCCTCTACGTCAATTTCTTCTTTTTCCACAAACCCCAATACATCTACTACCTTATCCAAAAATCCCATGTTTTCTCTCTCCTTTTTTAAGCAAATACGCTTCTGCCAACACGGATCATGTTGGCGCCTTCTTCCACTGCCACTTGATAATCATGACTCATGCCCATTGACAATATTTCCATATCAACGCCCGGAATCTGTTTTTCTTTTACCTCCTGGAACAATTGATACATTTCCCGAAAAATTGGCCGTACCTGTTCGGTATCTTCAAAGAAAGGGGCAATATGCATCAACCCTTTCACATGAATGCCCGGCATTTTGCTGACCATTTCCAAAAAGGGCAGCACTTCTTCTTTAGGCAGGCCAAACTTACTTTCCTCGTCGGCAATATTCACCTGCACCAGGCAATCCATCGGATGGCCCAGCGCCAGCATCCGCTGATTTAATTCCTTGGCCAGCGATTGGCTTGCCAACGAATGCACCAGCGCTACCTTATCTGCAATATATTTTACCTTATTGCTCTGCAAATGCCCGATAATATGCCAAGTGGCCTCCGGCCCAACAGCGTCGTACTTGTCCATCAGCTCCTGCACCCGATTTTCCCCCAGAATATTTTGTCCCGCAGCCAGCACCTCATGAATCTGTTCTGGCGTTCTGGTTTTGGTGACTGCCACCAAGGTAACCGGCTGATTGGGATTGGGACTTTTTTTACGGGCTTCCTCCACATTTTTTTTGATTTCTGCAATATTTTCCGCAATTGTCATGCCAAACTCATCCCTTTTTTAAGTTATGTTAGAATTTTATGTTTTCACCTTCCCGCACCAAATGGGGCGTTGTTACAATCATATCTCCGTTTTCCAGACCTTCTTCAATAATGACCAGGCCCTCTTCCTCTCTGGTTTGTCCCACTGTTACAGGATTCCAGAAAACGAAGCCCTTCTGCAGATAATATACACCCTGCTGGCCATCCTTCTCCACCAAAGCGCCTACAGGCACTGCAATGGCAGAAAGACGGTCATAAGGCAGCTCAACTTTATAAATTCTCTGCTGAAAAACGGTTTCCTTCACATCCGACACCTTTAATTTTAAATATCGGGCGCCATCGGCAGCGTCTAACACCTCGCTGACTTTGGCCTGCACCTCATAGTCCAAATCGACCAGGCGCACAGGAATTTTCTGATCAACCTCGATGGAAGCAACGTAATCGGTACGCTCTGCCGTCACATAAAGATAACTATCGTCAAAGGTATTGACCAGCTTGGCGCACACCGCGCCGCCAACCACCGCCGCAGACGCTGCCTCCTCCTGCTCCAGCTGCGCGGCGTAACGGGCTGCCAAATCGGTGCTGCAAATTGCGTTCAAATCGGTAATGCCCTCTAACCCGTCGATTTGATAGGAAACATAACCGGCTTCGCTGGCATAGACAATACTGCCGTTTACGCTGAACACCGCATTGCCCTTGCGCACCCTGGTGCCCTCCGGCATAGTAGGCACCAAATCGCCGTCGGCAGGGGCAAGCAAAGCCGTTTCCGGCCCGCTGAGCAACCCGTAGCCGCTATCCACCTGTTCCAGCAGCGTCGTTTTAATCTCTTCGGTCTGTATCAGATTGCTGCGCATCTGATTCACCGCCAACATGCCGAAAAACCAGACAACAATGATGAGCAGAAGAATTTTTACAATATTATCTTTTAGATACAGCTTGCGTGTCTTTGTTTTTGCCATAATTTTCTCCCGCCATTAAACTTACCGTTTATTATACAACATTTTTCTGTCAATGAACACCTCTAAACTGGAACTTTTTCGCAATTTGAAAAAATTTCTATGTCAATTTTTTATTATGATTAATTATTTTTATTATTTATGGAACAGAAAGGTACCACGCTTTGCTTTACCAAGAATACATCCTGCCTTACTGCTAACGTCCTATCTGCTTAAACAAATGCAAAAACGCCACAGAAGCATTTCTGTGACGTTGTAACAGCTTTATTTTTTTTGTTCCCAAGGAAATCGATACAGCAAGCGACAAGGCTATCTGCTAAGCTGTAATTGTTGCCAGTATTATAGTTTGTCAATCATATCTGTTACACTGAATGTCCTTACTTTTCCTGATAAGAGCTTTAAAACAAAATCATCAAAACTGTCTGCCAGCTTGGGAGCAATTTTGAGGACGTTTTCATAGTTGAAAGGGAGCGTGTGCATTCCTTCCTTATACCAAAAAATATCGTCTTCTCCGCTTAACAGGGAATGGGAGCATTGAAACACAGGAAAAGAGGGGGAATTTGTATCAAAGCATATACTATCGCCATCGAATGTTGAAGCAAATGTAAACAATCCAAAGGGGAGGAGATTCGCCCCGGGAATATATTGGGTGTTTTCTTCTATAATCCTGCTGATGCCATAAAAAATAAAATCCTTGTATTCCACATCTTGCTTTGGAACAGATTTTGTATATACATCAAGAAATGTCTCTGGCAGCTTATTAGCAGCCAATGTATTCATTTTTTCTATATCGCTGTCACTTGGAGTTGTAAATTTTATTCCTTCCCGAGATTTCAAAAATTTATAAAATTGATTTTCCATATTGACCTCCTAATTTCCGATTTATCATTCCGATTCTATCACGAACCGCCATGCATTCCCAGGTTAGCCTCTTGCATATCTCCCTGTTCAACTTCAACAGCATAACATGTTTCACGTGAAACATTTGCAATTTTTTGCGCCCATTTTTCTTTTGCGCTGCTGAAACGTGGTGTCTCTGAAAGACAGATTTTGAAATGCTTCCTCAGAATAGCAAAACGACGGCTATCTGCTATCGGCAACTGCCTGATAATCTGGAAGTTCCGTCAATGGAACCATTAAAAAAAGAAAAACATCACCACAGCCAGCACCAATCGGCCTGCAATGCCTGCCAGTACGTCGTCGGCCATAATGCCTAAGCCGCCGGGCAAATCCTGAATTTTACCGATAGGCCCCAGCTTGCTGATATCGAAAAAGCGAAACAGTAAAAAGGCTGCCGGCGTCAGCACCAAGGGCACTGCCCACATGGTAATCCACATGCCAATCCATTCGTCAAACACAATTTCCGGCGCGTCATGGATGCCCAATTGTTTTTCGCCGCTGTCGCAGATATAAACGCCCAACAGACCGGCAATCAGGATAAACCACAGTGGGATACCGCCGAAGAACCAACTCCAGATAACGCCGATGAGGAAAGCGGCCAGCGAACCCCAGGTGCCCGGCGCCGGATGCAATAAGCCCGAGCCACAGCCGCGGGCCAAAAATAATACTACTTTATCCATTGTTTTCAGCTCCATGTAATTTGTTTATTCAGCTTTACAACATAATCAACGCCGGAATAAACTGTCAGAATTAAAGCCACATACATCAGCAGCAAGCCCAAATCCACACCGCATAAAGCTACAATCTGGGGCTTGAGCATCAAAAGCATCAGGGCAAACATCTGGCAGACCGTTTTCACCTTGCCCCAAATGCCGGCGGCAATCACAATATTTTCCGAAGCGGCCACCGAGCGCAAACCGGTGATGGCGTATTCCCGAAACAGCACAATCACGACAATCCAGGCGGCTAAATCGCCCAACTGCACCAGACAAACCATGGCA
>CABQBF010000087.1 GCA_902462325.1 uncultured Peptococcaceae bacterium | reverse complement strand
GGGTAGCAAATAAAAATGCAAAGTGTAGCAAAAAGAAATTAAAAAATATAGTAGTTTGCACAGAATATTCTTTTGCTTATCCTGCCAATTCTATGCTATAATAATATTTATCTGTGTTTGACAAAAAATGCCCGTGCGGTAAGGAGGTGGCGGAATGCTGGTGGGGGTGGCTGTGTCGCGAAAAATGGCGGATTATTGTGATTTGCTGACCTATCGGGTTCCGCAGCAGTTAGCGCCGCAGGTGCAGTGGGGCAGTTTGGTGCTGGTGCCGATTGGACGGAGCAATCAGCAGGCCCACGGATATGTGACGGCAATGGCGGAGGAAGATGGGCAGGCCGATTATAAGGACATTCTGGCGGTGCCGGAGCCGCAGACGCTGCTTAATCGGGAATTGGTAGAGCTGGCGGTGTGGTTGAGCAAGTATTATGTATGTCCTTGCTATTATGTGTTGGAATATATGCTGCCCAAGTTTGCCCGCAGCAAAAAGCGGGACGTGGTGGTCTGGAACGGGCATTCCGAATTGGCCCAGGCGCAGCTTTTGCTGCTGGACGAGGAGGTGGCCCGTTTGGCAGCCGTGGTGGAGCAGAAGCAGCGGGTGTCGCTGTCGGCGCTGCAAAAACAGGTGCCTAATTGCGACGGTTTGTTGCAGCAGCTACAGCAGTTGGATTTGGTGCGTTTGGAAACCTCTTTGGTGCAGCAGGGCGGCAGCAGGCTGGAGTATGTGTATGAGAGCTGCCTGGAGCCGGCTCAATTACAGGAGGCCCAGAAGCAACTGGCGCGGGCAAAGGTGCAGTGGGAAATTCTGCGCTTTTTGACCTATCAGGGCGCCAGCGACAGCAAAACCTTGCGTAGCTATTGGCCCAATTATCAGGGCGCGGTGAAGGGATTGCTGCAAAAAAATCTGATTGTGCGCAAACAGGTGCAGGTGGAACGGTTTTCTGCCGATTGCGCTGTGTTTCGCAACGAGCAAAAGTTGAGTTTGAATGGGGAGCAGCAGGCGGCGCTGGCGGTCATTGTGGAAAAGCTGGATAGCGGCCAACCGGATTGCGTACTGCTGCATGGTGTAACCGGAAGCGGCAAAACGGAGGTGTATTTGCGGGCGCTGCGCTATGTGTTGGAGCAGGGGCAGGGCGCTATGGTGCTGGTGCCGGAAATTTCTTTAACGCCGCAGTTGATTGGCCGGTTTCGGGCTGTTTTGGGAGAAGCGGTGGAGGTGCTGCACAGCAATTTATCCGATGGAGAACGGCTGGACGCCTGGCAGCGGCTGCACGACGGGAAAACCCGTGTGGTGGTTGGTGTGCGCAGCGCGGTGTTTGCGCCGGTGCAGAAGCTGCGGCTGATTATCATGGACGAGGAGCATGAAACCACCTTTAAGCAATCGGAGCCGGATCCCCGCTATCATGCCCGGCAGGTGGCGCGGCGGCGGATGGAGCAAAATGGCGGTTTGTTGCTGTTGGGCAGCGCCACGCCTTCGGTGCAGAGCTTTTATGAGATTGGGCAGGGCAAGGGCACGCTGCTGACTCTTTCTCAGCGGGCTAAGGCCCAGCCGTTGCCGGAGGTGGAGATTGTCAGCATGGCCCGGGAATTTCAGGCCGGCAATCGCAGTATGTTCAGCCAGTGTTTGCGGCAAACTATGGAGGATAGCCTAAGTCGGGGCGAGCAGGTGATTTTGTTTTTGAACCGGCGGGGCTTTTCCAGCGCCATAGTTTGCAGGGAGTGCGGGTATACGCTGACCTGTGAAAAATGCTCCATTGCGCTGACCTATCACAAGGAGCAGAATTTGGCCAAGTGCCATTATTGTGATTATATGACGCCGGCACCGAAGCACTGTCCCCATTGCGGCAGCCGTTTTATCCGCTATATGGGTTCGGGAACGGAGCTGGTGGCGGAGGAAGTGCGCCGCTTGTGGCCGTGGGTAACCGCCGACCGGATGGATTTGGACACCACCCAAAATAAAGACGCCCACAATCAGATTTTGGAGCGGTTTGCCCGCGGAGAAACCCAGGTGTTGATTGGCACCCAGATGGTGGCCAAGGGGCTGGATTTTCCCAATGTGACTGCGGTAGGGGTGCTGGCCGCCGATTTAATTTTAAATTTGCCCGACTATACGGCGGCGGAGCGCACCTTTCAGTTATTGACGCAGGTGGCGGGCCGGGCCGGACGGGGCGATAAGCCGGGCCGCGTTGTGATTCAAACCTATAATCCGAAGCATTACAGCATTGTGGCAGCCCAGCAGCATGATTATCTGGCTTTTTATGAAAAAGAAATCCAGATGCGGGAGCTGATGGTGTATCCGCCTTTTTGTTATCTGGTGCGGCTTTTGGTATCGGACTTTCAGCCTGCCGGATTGCTGGAGGCGCTGCGGGACATGGCCGCAGCGCTGGCGCAGCGTTATCCGGCGGTGGAATTGTTGGGGCCGTCGGAAGCGCCTGTTTCGATTGTGCGCCGCCGGCATCGGTTTCATGTGATTCTAAAGGGAGAATCTTTAGATTTATTGCGGGAAGCCGCCGAGTATGGGCAAAAGTTGATGAATTTATCAAGAAAGAGTAAAACTTTGAGAATTCTTATTGATGTGGAGCCATTAAGTGTTTTATAGTATAGTCAGGAGGTTAAAACCATGTCCATTTACAATATTGTAACCAAGGAAGATAAACTTTTACGCAAAACGTGCAAGCCGGTACCGGAAATTACCCCCAATGTGAAAAAACTGTTGGATAATATGTTGGAAACCATGTATCAGTCCAACGGCGTAGGCTTGGCGGCGCCGCAGGTAGGCATTTTGAAACGGCTTGTGGTGGTTGATGTGGGCGAAGCGGGGCCTGGCCCGTTAAAGCTGATTAATCCGGAAATTCTGGAGCGATCCGGCGTGCAGGAAGGCCCAGAAGGGTGCCTGAGCTGCCCCGGTATGTGGGGCGATGTAAAGCGCAGCAAATATGTCAAGGTGAAGGCGCTGAATCCGGAAGGGGAAGAAATCATCGTTGAAGGCGAGGATTTTCTGGCCCGGGCTTTGCAGCATGAAATTGACCATTTAGACGGGATTTTGTTTCTGGATACGGCCACCAATATCGAGTATCAGAAGTAGGAGGTGATTGCCATGCGCGTTGTGTTTATGGGAACGCCGGATTTTGCGGTACAGTCGTTAAACGCGCTGGTAACGGCAGGCCATGAGGTGGCTGCGGTGATTACCCAGCCCGACCGTCCCAAAGGACGGGGCAAGCAACTGGCCTTTCCGGCGGTGAAAACCAGAGCGCTGGAACTGGGGTTGCCGGTACATCAGCCCGATTGTGTGAAGGATGGAGCCTTTTTGGAGTTGCTTGCCGGATATGAACCGGAAGTGATTGTGGTGGTGGCTTATGGCCGTATTTTGCCCCAGGCTGTGCTGGAATTGCCGCCTTATGGCTGTATCAATGTGCATGGCTCTTTGCTGCCGGCCTATCGCGGTGCAGCGCCTATTCAGCGGGCGGTGCTGGATGGCTGTCGGGAAAGCGGCGTTACAATCATGCAGATGGATTTGGGTATGGATACGGGCGATATGCTGTTGCAGGGCAGCATGCCCATTACGGAGGACGATACTAGCGGCACCATGTTTGAAAAACTGGCGGTGTTGGGCGGCGAATTGCTGGTGCAGGTGCTGGAGCAATTACCGGCAGGCGGTATCCGGCCGCAAAAGCAGGAGGAAAGCAAGGCTACCTATGCAGCCAGAATTTTAAAAGAAGATGAAATGATTGATTGGACGCAGCCAGCGGAAAGGTTGCATTGTCAGATTCGCGGTTTGGCGCCGGCCCCCGGCGCGTACACGCTGTGGAACGGCCAGCGGCTGAAGCTGTGGAAAAGCCGTGTTGTGCAGCGGGACGGCGGCCATCAGCCGGGAACTGTGGTGGAAATCGGCAAGGACGGCATTTTGGTGCAGACCGGCGCCGGTTGTCTGGAGCTGTTAGAGTTGCAGCCTGCCGGGAAAAAAGCTATGGCGGCCAAAGCGTTTTGTAATGGTACGGGGCTGGCCAAAGGCGTTCGGTTTGGTGAACAGGATGGATAAAGGCAAAAAACGCATTTTTATCCTGTTGGGAATTGCCACACTGCTGTTGTATCTGCTGGTGTTCGGCGCCATTTGGTTTCTGATGACCAACGCCTCGGAGGCGCTGCGCCATTTGCTGATTGTCGCTCTGGTGGCCGGCTTTGTCATGCTGATGCTGATGATGGGAATTGGGCTGGGCAGTTTGGTTTTTGCGCTGATGTTTGGCGCCAAATCGCCGCTGCTGCAAAAGCTGGGCCGTTCTATCATTGAGTTGTTCTATCCCATGGTGCTGGCGTTGGGCCAACTTGTTGGCATTTCTAAAGAGGAGATTGAGGATTCTTACATCAAAATCAACAATCAGATGACTGTAACGGCGGCCCGGAAGTACCGGCCGGAGGAAGTGCTGGTGCTGGCGCCCCATTGTCTGCAAAATACCACCTGTCCTTATAAAATCACCATTGACGTACATAATTGCCATCGCTGCGGACGATGCAGCGTGGACGGTCTGTTGACCATTGCGGAGGAAACTGGCGTCAATTTTGTGGTGGCCAGCGGCGGCACCTTCGCACGAAAATTTGCCAAGGCTTATCATCCCAAAGCCATTGTGGCTATTGCCTGCGAGCGGGATTTAACCAGCGGCATCAAGGATATGAACCAACAGCGCATTCCGGTGGTGGGTGTGCTGAATGAGCGGCCCAACGGCCCCTGCCACAATACCAGTGTGCAGCTTTGTAAGGTACGGCAGGCCATTGCCTATTTTACTGAAGATTAGCTAGGAGGTTTTTACTTTATGTTTTTTTGGGATCCAACCATGATTATTTTAATACCGGCAGTGTTGATCAGCGCTTATGCCCAGATGAAGGTGAGCAGTACCTTTCAGCGTTATTCGCGGGTGCCTTCCCACCGCAACATGACTGGCGCCGATGTGGCCCGTTATATTTTAAATCAGAATGGTTTGCATGATGTGCCCATTGAACGGATCAGCGGCCAGCTCAGCGACCATTACGACCCGCGCAGCCGGGTGGTGCGGTTATCTGCTGAGGTTTACGGCAGCACGTCGTTGGCAGCTTTAGGCGTGGCGGCCCATGAAGTGGGGCATGCCATCCAGCACGACACTGGCTATTTGCCGTTATACGTCCGCAATACGGTGATTCCGGTTACCCAGTTCGGCTCCTATTTATCAATGCCATTGTTTTTTCTGGGCCTGATTATGAGCAGTGCGCCGTTGGTAAAGGTAGGCATTTTATTGTTTGCGGCCATCGTGTTTTTTCAAATTGTGACGTTGCCGGTGGAATTTAACGCCAGCTCCCGGGCTTTGGCTACGCTGGGCAGCGAAGGCTTTCTGGACTCCGTTGAGCTGAAAGGCACCGGCAAGGTGCTGCGGGCTGCAGCGCTGACCTATGTGGCGGCGGCTTTGATGGCTGTGCTGCAGTTGGTGCGTCTGATTGTGATTTCTGGATTTTTAGGAGGACGGGATGACTAAACAAATCAATAGTCGGGAACTGGCTTTAAAAATCTTATATCAGATAAACGAAGAAGGGGCTTATGCCAATCTGGCTTTGGATAAAGCCCTTTTTTCATGTGTCGGTTTGGACGCCCGCGACAAGGGCTTTATCACCGAGCTGGTTTATGGCTCGGTAAAATATCGGGGGCGGCTGGATTATGTGCTGAACCAGTTCGCCAAAACAAAAGTCAAAAAAATGGACGGTTGGACCCGCAACATTTTGCGGATGGCCGCATATCAGATTTTGCAACTGGATAAGGTGCCCCATTCGGCCGCTGTCAATGAAGCGGTGAAGCTGGCCAAGCGCTACGGCCATGTGGACAAGTTTGTCAACGCTGTGCTGCGCAATCTGCTGCGGGGGCTTGATGGGCTGCAATGGCCCGACCGGGAGCAAGATCCGGTGCAGTATGTGGCGGTGCAGTATTCCTTTCCTCAGTGGATGGCAGAGCGGTTTGTGCGGCAATATGGTCTGGAGCAGGCGGAGCAGCTTTGCGCCTGGTATAATCAGCCAGCGCCGCTGTGGATTCGCACCAATACGTTAAAAATATCCCGCAGCGACTTAAAAGCCCAGTTGGAGCAGGCCGGAGTGGTTGTCAGCGAAAGCCGTTATACGCCGGAGGGCTTGAAGCTGGAAACGGCGGTCAATCTGCATCAGTTGGCCGCTTTTCAGCAGGGCTTGTTTACTGTGCAGGACGAAAGCTCCATGCTGGTGGCGTTGGCGGCGGAACCGGCGCCGGGGCAGCGGGTGCTGGATGTGTGCAGCGCGCCGGGCGGCAAAACCACCCATATGGCCCAACTGATGAAGAACAGCGGGCAGATTTATGCCTGCGACATCCATCAACACCGTTTGGAACTCATTGCCGAGAATTGCCAGCGGCTGGGGATTCACAACGTGGAGCTGTTTTTGCAGGACGGCACCTGTTTAACCCAACGGTGGCAGCAGCCCTTCGACGTTGTGCTGTGCGACGTGCCCTGCTCCGGCTTGGGCGTGCTGGGACGGCGGGCCGACGCCCGTTGGTCTAAGGAAGCAGCCGATATTGCCGGTTTATGTCAGGTTCAGCGGCAGATTTTGGAGCAGGCGGCCCAACTGGTGGCGCCGGGCGGTACGTTAATCTATAGCACCTGCACCATCACGCCGGAGGAAAATATCCAGATGGTGCGGCAGTTTTTGGAGCAGCATCCCCAATTTATGCTGGATGAAACGCTGAACGACTGCTGGCTTCAGGTGGAGAAGGCGGAAACGGGCTATGTGCAGTTTTTGCCTTTTGTGGATGATATGGACGGTTTTTTTATTGCGCGGATGCTGCGCAAGGAGGCTATGTGATGGAGAAAAAGGATTTGCGGGCCATGGATTTGGCGGAAATGACGGCGCTGCTGCAGCAGCTAAAACAGCCCGCTTTTCGCGCCAAACAGGTATTTAGCTGGGTGCATCAGAAACAGGTGCAGCAAATCAGTCAGATGTATAATTTAGGCAAACAGGTCTTAGAACAGCTAGAGCAGCAGTGCCAACTGACCGTTTGTAACTTGGAGCGCAAGCAGGTTTCCCAGGACGGCACCGAAAAATTTCTGTTTGCGTTGGCCGACGGTAATTATATTGAATGTGTGCTGATGCGGTATCGGGGCGATCAGAGCAAGCGGCGCAATACGCTGTGTATTTCCAGTCAGGTGGGCTGCGCCATGGGCTGTACCTTCTGCGCCACCGGTCAGGGCGGCTTTGTGCGCAATTTAACCGTCGGAGAGATTGTCAGCCAGGTTTATGCAGTCAATCACAGCTTAGCGGAGGAAGACGATGCGCTGCCGGTGGGCAACGTGGTCTTTATGGGCATGGGCGAGCCGCTGCTTAATTTGGATAATGTGTTGAGAGCAATTAGGCTGCTGAACGACGCCCAAGGTCAGCAAATCGGCATTCGCCGCATAACCGTATCCACCTGCGGCGTCGTGCCCAAGCTGCAAGCGCTGGCCCAGGAGCATTTGGACGTGGTGCTGGCCGTTTCGCTCCATGCGCCCAACGATGAACAGCGCTCAGCGGTGATGCCGGTAAACCGCCAGTACCCGCTGGAAAAGCTGATGGCGGCCTGTCGGGCCTATCAGAGGCAGACCCACAATCGCATTTCCTTTGAATATGCGCTCATTGCCGGCTTTAACGACCAGCCCCTGCATGTGCGGCAGCTCCAGCAGCTTTTGCAAGGGCTGGATTGCCACCTCAATCTCATTCCGGTCAATCCGGTAGCCAATACGGCCCAATTCAGCAGGCCCAGCAAAAAGCAGGTGGCAGCCTTCGTGCAGGCGCTGCAGCAGGCCGGATTAAAGGCCAGCGTGCGGGAGGAAAAGGGCGTCGATATTGACGGCGCCTGCGGTCAACTGCGGGGCAAGGTGCTGCGAGGAGAATAAAAGAAGCATGGAATTCCACGTTGCTTTTGGCAGGTGGAATTTTTTTATGGGCGAAGGCGGGTTGTTCACAAGGCTGCGGGTACAATGGTTGATTTCTGCTCAAACAGCGGGTATAATAGAAACGGTTTGGTTGTAGATGTTTGTACAGAGGAGAGAAAAGGGCTGTGGAATGGTTGGGCGATTTGCTTTATGTTTGTCCGTTGTTATTTATTGCCGGCGTGATTGACGCCATTGCCGGAGGCGGCGGTTTGATTGCGCTGCCGACTTATCTGATGACCGGTATGCCGGTACACATGGCTTATGGCTGCGGCAAGCTGCAGTGCAGTTTGGGCAGTACCATGGCGGTGCTGCGTTTTGGTAAAAATGGCGTGCTGGACGGAAAATTTGCGGCGCTAACTGCTGTGGCTGCGATGGTGGCTTCCGCCATCGCCACCCAGTTGGTATTATATTTGGAGGAAGCTGTTGTGCGCAATATTGTGCTGGTGATGCTGCCTGCGGCGGCCATTATGATGTTACTTCCCAAAAAGAAGGGACAAGGCAGTATCCTCAAGCAGGTGGTGAACGGCAAGAACATAGCGTTGGTGATTGTAGCCGGTTTGTTATTGGGCACCTATGACGGTTTGTTTGGTCCTGGCGGCGGCACCATTGCCATTATGATTTTTTCGTTGCTGCTCCAGTATGATTTGCGGGTGGCTTCTGCCAACAGTAAAACGGTTATTATGGCGTCCAATTATATGGCGCTGGCGGGCTATTTGGCGACGGGCAATATCGTCTATCAGATTGCCATTCCAGCTACGATTTGCAATATGCTGGGCAATTATGTAGGCGCCGGGTTGGCAATTAAAAACGGCGAAAAATTGATTCGGCCGTTGATGCTGGTGATTGTAGCCGGACTGATTGTAAAAATTGTGCTGGGCGCCTGAACAGTAAACATAGTGATCTTATTGGTTAAGCCTTATGCGTTTTTGAGCGCATAGGGCTTTTTTATTGGGGACAAGATGAGGATGGAACGCAAATGGATCGGCATAAGCGATTGCAAAAATTTTGTTTAATATTTCCTGGTATGCAGACCTGCGAAAAGAGCCACAATAGGTTTCGAGGAGGTGAGTTGAGATGAAAACTCGCAATGAACAGCCATCTTTCAAACAAAAAGCGGACAGTAAAACACAAAATAGCGTGGATAACTGTCTGGACAACTGCAGCAAAGACAGCAGAGGTCTGAAAAGCGATATGAAAAGCGACCTGCGCCTGGATAACTGCAGCAGAAAAAACCAGTAATTGGATTGCATAAAACCGACGAAACCGAACAAAATAGAATTACAATCCTGAAAGGGGGTGAACGAGATGTCCAGAACTTCTAATGAACCAGCTGCACCAAACGCAAGCAACTTTCTGAACAACTTCAAATATGAAGTTGCCAATGAATTGGGAATCAACAACTATCAGACAGTTGATAAAGGTCAGTTATCTTCCCGTGAAAACGGCTACGTAGGTGGCTACATGGTGAAAAAAATGATTCAGTATGCAGAACAGAACATGCCATCTACCGGCTCTTCTATGACAATGGGTATGAGCAAATAACCATTGCTGACAACAACTGAACAGAGTTGAGCAGGGAGCAGTGATTGCTGTAGGGTAATCACTGCTCCTTTTGTTGTGGCCGGTATAGGTTGCGCGGGCGCGTTCTTGCATTGCGGTAAACATTGTGCTAAACTATGTTTATCCGATAGAGGAGGTGGTTTTATGCTGATTTCAACAAAAGGCCGTTATGCTTTGCGCGTGATGCTGGATTTGGCGGAACGCCGGGACGAAGGCTATATTGTTTTGATGGATATTGCCAAGCGGCAGGAAATTTCGGAAAAATATTTGGAAAGCATCATCGCCATTTTAAGTCGGGCTGGGTTTGTGCAGGCTTTGCGGGGACGGGGCGGCGGGTATCGGTTGGCCAGAGAGCCGGAAAGCTATACGGTGGGCAGTATTTTAAAATTAACGGAAGGACCGCTGGCGCCGGTGGCTTGTCTGGAAGGAGAAAAAAATCTTTGTAATCGGGCGGCAACTTGTAAAACATTGCCTATGTTGCCCAAATTAGATATGTTGGTCAATGATTTTTTTGAGGACATAACGCTGGCTGATTTATTACAGGAAACCGCAGACGGCAATCATTATGTTATTTAAGCGAAAGGGCGAAAAAGGGAGCTGGCCGGATTGGGCCGGCTCCATAATTTTTTCTCAATAAACCTATTGACAAAGTATGTAAAAAGGCGTACCATATGATAAACATAGTGATTGAGTAGGAAATGAAAATGTTTGTCTGACGGCAGCATGATTTTTATAAAAAAGGGG
>CABQBF010000086.1 GCA_902462325.1 uncultured Peptococcaceae bacterium | reverse complement strand
GTCTAAAAATGACCCCCTCTGTGTCCAATTTTAGTTTACCACTTCAGAGTAAAGATGTTTCACGTGAAACATTTTCTGCTCCAATTTTTCTGCGTTTTTCAGTGTTTTCTGTATTGGTAGCTCTATTAGGGGGGTGGACAATACAGCCAGAATGCCGGTTTTCTGCTCAATCAATATAGCTGCAAGGATTTCACTTTGTAGCTGTGTTTTTCTTATAGAAAAGCGGCTTTCTCTACCCTTTCTTCCACAATAAAAAGCGCTATGTTGTCGCTTCGGTTTTCGGCAGCGTGAAGATTTTTCCGTCCAGCTCCAATGTCTGCAAGCTGTCCAAATCAATAAAGGCATCTGCTTCTAAACGGTTTTTGGCCACCGCCGAATCTCCATTGACCCAAAGATGATGATCGCCTTCCTCCGCTTTTCTCAGGCGCAGTGTATGCTGTTCGCTGTCCACCTCTAATTGGAAGCTGTCAACGGCTTCCCGTTCCCCGGCCAAGGTTACGCTCAAAGGCGAAATGATAATCTGCTCGATACCTTCCGGCAAATCGGGCCAATCTTTTTGACCCAGTGCGATGCTGCGCATACTATCGGCTGTAAAGCTGACCTTCCAGTTGCCTTCGGTATAGCAATTATCGGCAAATAAGGTGGCTGAGAACTGACATTGGGCTAATTCTTCCGGCGAAATATCAAATACGTATTCAATATATTGCTGTCGGTCGGCATCTTCACCGTAGGGCGAAACCGGTGTGCCGTCAGCGTCCAAATAAAAATACGCGTTGGAGGCATATACCTCTTGCCCGTCAGCGGTATGCGCGGTGAAATAGCCATGATTATCGACAGAAGACGCCCACCAGGTTTGTATATGCAGCCTATTATCCACATAGCCCATACCGGTGATAGAAACAAAATCAATATCGTTCCGCAGGGCCTGTTTTTCGCCTGGTTTTAAAACGCGAACCTTCCACAAACCTTCGTTGGCCGCAATCTTTTCCAATAAATCTCCACCGCCGCCCATAGACGTTACCTGCATGGTTTCCGGCTCTGTCGTCTTTCCTTGCATTGTAGCTGGAATTGCAACTGGAACATTTTCATAAACCTGCTCCTTGCTCAAAAAGGACGTCACCTGTACCACTGTTTTTTTAGGCGCTGTGATATCGCCATGATGGGCCCGCAGCTCCAGCAGGGCCTTCTTCTGTTCTGGGTCATAGCTGACGATATTATGGGTGAAGGTGTGATAACCGTCGATGACATAGTTGTATAAGTCTGTCGTTTCATCCACTCTGTCCCCCTCCAAATCCTGTATGGTCAAGTAGGCCAAAATCTCCTCCTTGCTCTGGGCTACCGCCTCCACCTGCATGCGAATACCGTTATCGGTGCAGGACAATTCGACAGGCGTCAGCATACGGGCCAGCTCCGGCGAAATCTGCTCCAGCACGGCGGCCACCATCGGCACATGGGCCGCCATCACCGGTACAGCGCCTAACAGGCAGACGCCGCAGATTGCCGCCGCCACCGGCACCTTCCACCAAGCTGTTTGCCGCGCAGGCTTTTGCTGAAACTGGCTGCCCATTTGCTGCAAGGTGCGCTGCTCCAGCTCCTCCGGCGTAGTGATTTGCTGCATCGCATTTTGATATTGCTCCTTCATTCTGTCCAGTCCTCCTTTAAAATTGCTTTCAGCTTGTCTCGAGCGCGGGTTAGCTGGGTGCGAACGGTGGATTCCTTTTTTCCCAGCAGCCGACCGATTTCCCGCACCGGCAAGTCCTCATAATAAAATAAATGCAGTACCGTTCTGTCCTGTAAGGGCAGTTGCCGCAAAGCCTCCAACAAAAATTTATGCTCCGCAGCCAAATTAACCGGCTCCGGTACTGTTTCACACAGCGTTGTTTTACGCCGCCAGGCCGAGCGCCATAATTTCTTGCAATAATTGATGGTTACTTTCAAAAGCCACGCCTTGCGGTGTTCCTCGCTGGCAAAGACCGGATTTTTCTTCACATATTGCAGGAAAACCTCCTGATACACATCCTCCGCGTCGCTGACGCATTTGGTCTGCGTATAGGCCACCCGATAAACCATGTCCGAATACTGCCGCAGAACTGCTTCCAAATCCTGCTCCTGCTGCAACGAAACTTGCTCCATCTTTCTCCCTCCTCTGTCTGTAATATCCCGCAGCATGGCAAAACGCTACAGCGAAAAGAAAAAATCAGCAAAATTTGTCATGCAAAATGCGCCCTCCATGAAAAAAGCTGTCCGGCTTCAACGCCGACAGCTTTTTCAATTTCATATAACGCCCCGCTGCCAGCCCGCGCTGGCAAAGATTATGAATCCTGTTTCTTTTTCTCCGCCTCTTGCCCTTGCTTCTCATCCTTCTGGAAAAGTTCCGGCAATTTGAACCAATGATGCTTCGCCGAATTTTGCTCCAGTCGTTCTTTCAGGGGCTGCATTTTCTCCGCCGGTTCCTGCAATAACAGGTTCTGCGCGCTGCGGCCCATATTCTGCGCCAACAATTTCAAAGTGCGCCGCATCATCTCCGCCGTTTCTTCATCGACATCCCGCAAGGTTTTCAGCAGCTCCCCTGCGTTATGCAGCCAGCTTTTGACCAGCTCCTGCAGGGTATCAGCGTCCTCTACCGTTAAAATATCAAACAGCGCGTCCACAAATTGCTCCCGCTGCTCTGGCGACAAATTGGCCAACCAGCCGCGAATGGTCTGGTCTAAAAAACGGCCGCTGACCGTTACCTGCTCCAGATAAACAAAGTCGGGGCCTAGTACCGTCCACGAATAGGGGTCGTGCTGCATGATAAAATGACCGCTGCTCTGAATGATGGTGAACGGCTCGGCATGCTCCAACATCATGCCAAAGAGAGAGGTTTGCGGAATAAAGGTCTGAATTTTTTGGCAGATGGCCTGGTAGCCGTCGCTTTCAATCACATCCTCCAAAAAACCGGGACCATCGTTGTTATAAACGGCCACAATGCGCTGCTGCACCGCCGGCTCAACAAAGGACGCCGCAAAAGCAGCCAAATTACCGCCTTTGGAGTGACCGCCCACATATAAAGGGCCTGTTGTTTGTTGGGCCACCCGCTGTAAATAGCGCACCGCCTCCTGCTGTGCCGGCACGCCGGAGCGGAAGGTCATATTAAAATCCTCTTTCCAGCCGGTAATGCTGAAATCGGTACCGCGATAGGCTACATAATGACTGCCATTGCCTAAATTGACCGTGATGGCTGCAAACTGTTTTTCCGCCGCCCTGTCCAATTGCTGCACATGATATAACAGTTGCAAGCCGCCAAACCGCCGGCTCTTGCCCATAGCCGCCAGCAGTGTTTCATCCTCCGGCACCCGCAGATTTTTAACAGCTTCGGGCAGTTGGGCAAACAATTCTGCCGTTTCCTTCACCGTTACAATATGGTCGCAATCAAAGCCACTGACCAATGTATCCAGCACCACATAACCCAAACAACTGAGAATTAAATTATCGACCAGATTAAAAGGCGCCTGCTCCAATGTCAAATCGCCGCGCCAATCCAGATAATCAAACACATTCGCCATCACCACACCCCGATTCCACCCAAAATCTTTTTCTCACTATACCATATACTTCCAAAAGCTGCAACTACTGTTTCTGCGAAATAACAGTCCATACACAAAAATTCTTGTGCTGTGGGAATTTGTATCGGAAAATAGATTATACTATAATGAAATCAAACTTTTGCTTAACTGTTTGCCGGGCTTTCGCCGGCAATCCATTTCCAGAAAGAAGGCGCAAACCTATGATTCAGGATATCTCTCCCTACCAGTTCGATAATTGTTACACGCCGGTGCCGCCCGATGAGAACAGCTTCATTTTATGGTATGACAGCAGCCGCGTCCTGCTGCAGAAACAAGGGGACGGACAAATCCGCTTCCCGCGCTTTGCCGATTTACCTGCCGCCGATTGGCAATGGATTTATCTGTTTTCCATCGGCGATGACCGCTTCTATTGGCTCAACCAACGCCAACAGCCTGCCGTCGCGCCCTTTGTGATGGAGAGTATCTATAGTCTGCGCCATTTACAGCCCCGTCATTACGCTTACGCCGGATTGGTGGGCTTTCATCTGCACACTTGGTACAACCGTCACCGCTTTTGCGGCCGCTGCGGCACACCGCTGCAGCCTGATAGCAAAGAGCGGATGATGCGCTGCCCTGCCTGCGATTGCATGAGCTATCCGCAAATCTGTCCTGCTGTTATCATCGGCTTGACCCATGGCGATAAAATCTTATTGTCCAAATATAACGGCCGCAATTACAAAGACTACGCCCTGCTGGCCGGCTTTGCCGAAGTCGGCGAAACCATCGAGGAAACGGTAAAACGGGAAGTGTGGGAGGAAGTGGGCCTGCACGTCAAAAATATCCGCTATTACAAGAGCCAGCCCTGGCCCCATTCCAGCTCGCTGCTGCTGGGCTTTTTTGCCGAGCTGGACGGCGACGACGAAACCATTCAGCTAGAGGAAGAAGAACTGTCCATGGCCGCCTGGATTCACCGCGACGACTTATTCATGGAAGCCGACAACGTCAGCCTGACCAACGAAATGATTCTTTATTTCAAACAGACCAATCCCTTTTCGCTGTAGTTTCTATGCTGCCGCAAACATAAAAACCCTCGGCGTTTCTTTTTTCTTTGATAAAAAGAAACGCCGAGGGCTTTTTGTATATCATGTGGAAAAATCTAAGTCGTTTACGCCCACACAAACTGGTCCTCGCCAGCCCCAAGCTCAAAGTGATACTTGACAATGCCCAAATCCACTTTGCTGTAAAAGCCTCTGCCTGCTTTGGCCGATACTTGATTGCCGCTCAAGCTGAATTGAAATTTTTGCTGATTCAGGGCAGTTGGCGCCAGTAAGGCGGCTTCGACGCCTCTGCGGAACCAATCCGGCATAGCGCCTTCCACCTGGCTCACAGCTTCCACCGATTTGGACTTATGGCTGCTGCCTTGGGTGCTGCCGTAGCCAAGGGCAATGACGCAGCACAATTTTTCACCAGCGCCAATCTGAAAAGCGCCCTTCACTTTGCTGTAGGTCAAGCCTACCCAACAAGTGTTCAAACCTAATTGTTGGGCGTACAGCACTATTTTTTCTCCATAATAGCCGCAAAGCTCCTCCAGCTTATCGCCTTTTGGACCGACCATGGCGATATAATTCTGCACACCGGAAAACTTGCCGTAATGGGCCATAAAACTATCAAAAGCTTTTGGCTCCTCCAACACCAACTGCATGTGCAACCCGCTTTCTCCATTGCACTGCGTCAGCATTTGCTGCAGCTTTTCTTTTACATCGCCTGTAATTTTCTGCGCGGTGTAAGTCCGCACAGAATGCCGTTTTTCCATTGCTTCCTGTAAATCCATTTGCTAGTTCCTCCCTGAAATTTTCTCCCTATCTATAGGCGTTCATTACATTTCGCCGCTGCGATCCGGCGCATTGCTCATAATTTTTTGAATGTCCTGAAACAAACAGATTCGTTTTTCAATCTGGTCCGGCTACGGCTCCAAATAATAATAAATATAGGCGCCCTCTTTGCGGGCTTTCACCAGCGCCGCATCTTTTAAAATCTGCATATGATGGGATACCGCCGGTCGGGACAAATTGGTTTTAGCGGCAATATCCACCACCCGCTGACCGCTGCAAGACCTGTTGAGCATGATGAACAGGATGTGCATACGGGTTTCATCGCCAATGGCGGTTAAAACCCTTTGACAGCTACGGAATTCCTTCTCTAAACGCACAATATCCGCTATGGTATTTTCCATCCCACACCTCCATCTGTTTAAACCTTTAAACAAAGGTATTATAGCATAAAACTACTACAGCGCTACATCGGTAAAGAAAATCGAGATGGATTTGCTTTTGCTGTTTTTCGCCCATTTCTTCGCTTTTCTGGTGGAGCGAAACCCCGTGTGAAGCTTCGGAAGATGCTTCACGTCTTTTCAGCATGACAAAAGGCCACATTGTCCTCCTGATCGGTATTATTCTTGGGAACATGTCAGCATGACAACACAGTGCAAAGCTTTGAACGATGTTTTGATGCTTTATGGGAAGAAAAACCACAAGACAAAGCAAAAAAACAGCGTAAAAACTGTTCCACGTGAAACAGTTTCTACTCTAACAATAGAGAGGCAATAATAGAGAAGCGATGAGGTGGTAATCGCCACCTCATACAAAAACACGAACAGCTAGAAAAAGAGGTATCGGTAAATCACCGTCCCCTCTCACTGTCCAGCATGAAACAATGGAAGATGTTTCGCGGGCAAGGTTCTTCTGGTTTCCCACTCAACATGACAACGGAGCGCAGGGGGAGCAGCTTACTCCTTCCGCAACGCTTCGGCCCACTGTTCTTCTTTAAAGCCTATCAGCACCACATCGTTGCTGATTAACAACGGCCGTTTTACCAGCATCCCGTCGCTGGCCAACAGCGCGATTTGCTCTGCTTCGCTCATGGTCGGCAGTTTTTCTTTTAAGGCCAGCTCTTTATATTTATTGCCACTGGTGTTGAAAAATTTCTTCACCGGCTGACCGCTGGCGGCAATCCATTTGCTCAGCTCGGTTGCTTTTGGATTTTCCTCTACAATATGACGGGATACAAATTCTACGTGATTGGCTTCCAGCCACTTTTTGGCTTTCTGACAGGTGCTGCACTTCGGATACTGTAGGAACAAATACATAACAATCCATCCTTTCGTTTTTATTTTATTATAGCACAACTACAGCAGGAATACTAGCCGCTGGGGCAACGCAAAATGTTCCTTTGTTCCTTCCTATGTTCATCGGCTATTTGCGCCAGCCTAGTCCGCTTTCTCACCGCCCAGTTTCCAAGAATTAACTTGACAATGCTGTTACAATAAAGGTATTGTTGTTGCAAGCTGCATTTTTTCTTTTTTATCGAAAATTTCGTTACAAGCTCTATCGCATAGGAGGAATATTTGTGAATGAAAAACGTCTGCGCTTGTTAAGTGACGCGCCGGTTTTGCCTGCCATTATCAAAATGTCGCTGCCTGTTGTCATGGGCATGATGGTGCAGGTGCTATACAATTTGGTCGATGTATTTTTTGTGGGCATGCTGCACGACCCTTATCAACTGGCTGCCGTTAATCTGGCTGCGCCTATTGCCATGATTTTAATGGCGCTGGCTTCTGTTATCGGCACAGGGGCATCCTCGTATATCTCCCGCTCGATTGGCGAAGGAAAATTACAGCGAGCCAATCAGACTTTAACCAACGGTCTCACCGCCTGTATTGTGATAGGCGTTATCGTTTCTATCGTCGGATTCTCGGCCATTGAGCCTATTGTCCAAGCGTTGGGCGCCGATGCCGATACCTTTGCGCCTACCCACGCTTATGCCGCGGTCATCCTGTTGGGCAGCGTGCTACTCATGGTCAACTACGCCATGGGACAACTGCTGCGGGCGGAAGGCGCTATGATGCCTTCTATGCTGGGAATGTTTATCGGCACCGTTTCCAACATCATTTTAGATCCCATTTTCATTTTTGCGTGTAACCTGGGCGTTACCGGCGCCGCCATTGCTACGGTATTGGGCAATGGGCTGGGGATTTGCTTTTACTGCTTCTGCTATGCCAGCGGGAAATCGGCGCTGCAAATTGGCCGCAGCTATCTCAGCAGCAACGGCATCATTTGGAAAGAAATTTTCACCATCGGTACGCCGTCAGGGCTGAATCAGCTTTTGGTCAGCGTGGCACTGATTTTATGCAACAATGTCGCCGCCAATTACAGCGCCAATCTGGTGGCCGGCATGGGAATTTCGTCTAAAATTATCACGCTGGGTTCCTTTATTTTTATGGGCATTTCCGCCGGCTGCCAGCCAATGATTGGCTACTGCTACGGCGCGCAAAATTTTAAACGGTTACAGAGCATCGTCAAAAATGGCATCGCCTTAACCACCGGCATCGGCTGCACGCTGGTCATTCTGTTCGGCATCGGCGCGCCATGGATTGTGGGACTCTTTACGCCATTGCCGGAAGTCCAGCAAGCTGGCGCTTATGCGCTGCGGCTCACCATGCTGTCGCTGCCCTTTGTGGGCAGTCAGATGCTTTCCGCCTCCACCATTCAAGCCATGGGGAAAGCATTGCCCGGATTATTTTTATCGGTAGCGCGGCAAGGATTGTTCTATATTCCTCTGCTCTACACCTTCAATCATTTCTTTGCCGACAAAGGCTTTTTATTGGCACAGCCCATCAGCGATTTTCTCACCTTATGTATTTCGCTGTGCATTTTAACAACACTGCTGCGCCGGGAGCTCAAACAACAAGCATAAAAAACAGGCAAAAGGACTGCACCGTCCAATCTGTTGAAGATTGGCAATGCAGTCCTTTTTTATTACTGCGCCGGAATTTTTCCAGCCGTTATTCATCTAATTGCAGCACAGCCATGAAGGCTTCCTGCGGAATTTCTACCCGCCCCACCTGCTTCATGCGCTTTTTGCCTTCCTTTTGCTTTTCCAGCAGCTTGCGTTTTCGGGAAATATCGCCGCCGTAGCATTTGTCCAGCACGCTCTTGCGCAGCGCTTTCACCGTTTCGCGGGCGATAATCTTATTGCCGATGGCAGCCTGAATGGGCACTTCAAACATCTGCCGCGGAATAATGCCCCGCAGCTTGCCCACCAATACCCGACCGTGAGAATAGGCTTTATCCTTATGCACAATGCAGGATAACGCGTCTACCAGCTCACCGTTGACCAGAATATCCAGCTTCACCAGCTTGGATTCCCGATAGCCAATCATTTCATAATCCAACGAAGCATAGCCTTTGGTTTGCGTTTTCAGTTGGTCGAAAAAGTCGTAAACAATTTCGCTCAAGGGCAACTCATATTTGATATTCACGCGGGTTTCGGTCATATATTCCATATTCACGAAGGTGCCCCGTTTGTCCTGAGAGATTTTCATCACCGCGCCCACATAGTCGGTGGGCACCATAATAGAAGCCGCCACATAGGGTTCTTCGATTAATTGAATGCTGGACGGGTCCGGCATCTGGGCCGGATTATCAATCTGCACCACAGAGCCGTCGGTTTTGGTAATCTGATAGATCACGCTGGGCGCGGTGGTAATCAAGTCCAAATCGTATTCCCGCTCCAAACGCTCCTGAATAATTTCCATGTGCAGTAAGCCCAAGAACCCACAGCGGAAGCCAAAGCCTAACGCCGAAGAGGTTTCCGGCTCAAAGAGCAGTGAAGCGTCGTTCAAGCGCAGTTTTTCCAGCGCGTCGCGCAGCTCGGTATACTGATTATTTTCCACCGGATACAAACCGCAATACACCATAGGCACCGCTTTTTTATAGCCAGCCAGCGGTTCCTCCGCCGGACGGTTGGCGTCGGTGATGGTATCGCCCACTTCCGTGTCCGTCACATTTTTGATGCTGGCCGCCACATAGCCAACCTCGCCGGGCAGCAACTGCTGCACCTGCTTCATAGACGGCGCAAACACGCCCACTTCGGTCACGTCAAATTCTTTGCCGTTGGCCATCATGCGGATTTTCATATCGTTGCGCAGCGTGCCTTCTACCACCCGCACATAAGACAATGCACCGCGATAAGCGTCATACAGCGAATCAAAAATCAAAGCCTGCAACGGTTTCTCCGCATCGCCCTGCGGCGCTGGCACCTTCTGCACAATGGCTTCCAAAATTTCCTTAATGCCAATGCCTTCTTTGGCAGAACATAAAATGGCCTCGCTGGCGTCCAGCCCAATCACGTCTTCAATTTCCTGCCGCACCCGTTCCGGGTCTGCGCTGGGCAAATCAATCTTATTGATAACCGGAATAATTTCCAAATCATTTTCTAACGCCAGATACACATTGGCCAAAGTCTGCGCCTCAATGCCCTGGGCAGCGTCCACCACCAGAATAGCCCCTTCACAGGCAGCCAAGCTGCGGGACACTTCGTAGGTAAAATCGACATGACCGGGCGTATCAATCAAATTGATAATATACTCGTTGCCGTCATCGGCTTTATAATTAAGCCGCACCGACTGCAGCTTGATGGTAATGCCCCGTTCCCGTTCCAAATCCATGTTATCCAACACTTGGTCCACCATTTCCCGCTTTGTAAGTGCGCCGGTGTATTCCAAAATGCGGTCTGCCAATGTGGATTTGCCGTGGTCGATATGCGCAATAATACAAAAATTACGGATTCGTTCCTGCATCATCATTCGTCCTCCTCTAGCCTTCTGCAATACACATCACCACATACAACAGCCTGTACCCGCTGATCTGTACTGTAGCATTCACAAAATATCGTAAATTATATTATATCGCTTTTTTGTGAGGACTGCAACTCGCAGTTTTTATGATTTGTTTAGTAGTTTGTAGAGTTACAATAGATGTGAGACCAAAAAGAGGTAGAAAAAAGCGAATGAGTTCATTAGAATAAAGTTACCATACAAAATCCAATGAAAGGACTCAATCGCCATGGATAGTGTAGCACAGAAAACAAAACG
>CABQBF010000085.1 GCA_902462325.1 uncultured Peptococcaceae bacterium | reverse complement strand
ATTTGCTGTACGGGCGGTATGAGCGTAGACCCGGACGATACTACCCCCAGTGCCCTCAAGGCTTCTGGCGCAGAAATTGTCTCCTATGGCGCGCCAGTTTTACCCGGTGCCATGTTCTTGTTGGCCTATCATCAGAAAAATCATGTTCCAATTTTGGGCCTTCCAGGCTGCGTGATGTACGCCAAGCGCACCGTTTTTGATTTGGTGCTGCCCCGTATTATGGCCGATGAAACATTAACCCAGCAAGATTTATCTGCCTTAGGACACGGCGGTTTATGTCTGTCCTGTCCAGTCTGCACCTTCCCCAACTGCGGTTTTGGCAAATAAAAAATCAAAAACCTGTTATCTTTGTGAAAGTTCTTTTTAAATCAACAATGGATAACAGGTTTTTTTATTAATTTGTTTTAAAATAATGGCTGTCTATTCTGCCAAAGTACGTTGTGCCGCTGTAATATCAATGGTAAAGGGTTCTCCTACCACTTCATAATCATTGCTCATACGTCCGCTTTCCTTGGGAAAAGCTACCGCATAAGGTGTCAGCGTCAACGATTTGGTTTCTGCTGCGATTTTTTCGCCCAAAAGCTGCCATTCCATATAGCCGGTGCCTTCCTTACCATTCATACGGGAAACCTCAAATACAATCGGCTGGCCTAAATCATCGGTGCCTTCCAGCCTTAGATGATAATCGCTTCGTTCAGTCGCTGTGCCGCCCTCCAACGTGAAATAAACGCGTTGTCCCAACACATTGCTGGTGTAATCGGTCAAGGTAACAGTCACGCCATTTTCCAGCGTGAAGGAATGATTGACTGGAATGGTGACAGTATCAGCGGCTAATGCACTGCCATCGGCCATAAAATGGAATTTCCATGTCCCAGTAGGGCAACCCTCCTGCAGACTGATATTGTGAAACACCAGCTTGATGTCTAGTTCACCGCTGGTATCAATGCCATCTAAATCATAGCGAATGACACTGCCGACAGAGTTATCGTTTTCATTCCGATAAGCCCCACCGCTGGCTCCGCCCAGAACAGGCCAGCCATTCACATACACCATGCCGGTAGGGATACCCATTTCTAATAACTGCTGGGTTTCTTCCGGCGTAGCGCCGTCTTTGTATACGTTGGTGGAAACCACCAGGCTTTCCTGGTCTAAAATCACTTCATTCAAACGGATGGTATACCCGTTGTCACTTTGCGAAGTTCCGATAACGGTGGCATAATCCTGTAAATTGCGATTTAGCCCCATAAAATTGCTGATATGATAAGCTGCGCTTTCTCCTGCCGCATAAACTGCCATACTGCCTGCATCGGTCATAGCCAGTCCGCATAAAATTACGGCTGCACAAGCTGCGCCAATCAGTTTCTTGTGGCTGTTTCGTTTTCCTGTGCATCGTTTTACAGTTCGTTTCATCCGTTTCAATTCCAAAGCATTCGGTTGCTCTATGGTATAAGACTGCACATCACTCTGTACCTCGTTCAATAAATCGTATACGTTTTTCATTATGATTGCTCCTTTCCAGACATCCAATACTGTTTGCGAAGCTGCTTTCTGCCCCGACTTACCCGGTTGTATACCGCTGCCTGACTGATACCCTGACGTTTTGCTACCTCATCCACCGGTAACTCCTCTACAAATAATTGCCGGAATAAAAGCTGGTCGGTTTCCTTTAAGCAAGACAACATCTGCTCCACTTCTTCAAAAATTTCCTGTTCCAGCAAATCGGCACTACGCCGTGGATCCGCAAATTCTTCCGCAGCCTCTAGAGGCTGCTCCTGTAATTGTTTTAACCAGACGCGGCGGCAATCAATGGCCTTATAGCGACAGATACCGGCAGCCCAATTGGCAAAGGTACTGCGGGTTTCATCGTAATGGTCGATATTCTGCCAAATTGCCAATAACACATCATTAAAGCATTCCTGTTGCAACTCCGGTAAAGCTGCCAACTGCTTGCGCACCACTGCCAAAAGCAAGCCGCCGTAAGCATCCACCACATATTCTAACGCTCTCTCGTTGCCCCGCCTAAGCTGCGCAACAAAATTTTTCTCTGTAATTTTCATAGTAAAATCCCTTCTTTCCTTTCATCGGCCGATATCGGTTTATCCCTTACACTTATTATTTCGGAGAAAAGCGATACAATCTATCACAAAATCCAAAAAATATGAAATTTTATCTATATATAAAAATCAACAGCAATCAGTATATGTTTTCTGTTAGTTTTTTCATTTCGTTCAAAAAACGCAGGCACTATCAAACCTGATTTGCTTTTTGCATCTCTATTTTCATAAATCTGCGGCAAGCATAGCACAAAAATTTTTCTGGAAA
Organism: uncultured Peptococcaceae bacterium; assembly: GCA_902462325.1. Lineage (GTDB taxonomy): Bacteria > Bacillota > Peptococcia > Peptococcales > Peptococcaceae > UBA7185. The sequence continues at coordinate 8,441 of CABQBF010000085.1, read as the reverse complement.
AAGACTTTTTTCTCACACAATACACACATTTTTCTGTTATAGTATACTTGTAGTTTTTTCACCAGTTACAATTCCGCAAAGGAGTGTTGTTATGAATAAAATTCTGTTGGTGGAGGATGAAGCACATCTGCGCCAAATAGTGGCCTCTTATTTACGCAAAGAAAATTTTACGGTTATTGAAGCGGCCGACGGAGAAGAAGCGTTGGCTCGTTTTGCCGAAGATGAATATTGTTTGGTTGTGTTGGACTTAATGCTGCCCAAGTTAAATGGTTTTGAGGTGTGCAGCCGCATCCGCAACCAATCAAAGGTGCCTGTTCTAATTTTGACAGCTCGCGATGGCGAGCTGGATGAACTGCGCGGCTTTCATTGCGGCGCCGATGAATATATTGCCAAACCCTTTAGTCCTGATATCCTCATGGCTCGCATCAAGTCGTTGCTGAAGCGGTGCGACCTCTTGCTGGAAAACGAAGTGGTGCTTGACCAGTTGTCCATCAATTACCGGCAGCGGACTGCCCATTATGCTGGGCAACGGCTGATGCTGACGCCCAAAGAATTTGATTTACTCTATTATCTGGTCAACAATAAAAACATTGCCTTGAGCCGGGAAAGAATTTTAGATGCTGTTTGGGGTTTGGACTATTACGGCGATGTTCGTACAGTAGATACCCACATTAAATGCATCCGCTCCAAATTAGGGGATTGGGGACAAAAAATCAAAACCATTCGTAAATTCGGCTACAAGCTGGAACTTTAAGCGGAGGCTGCGTAATGAAACATCCCATTCACCTTAAAATTTTTTTCAGCTTTGCAGCCATTCTGCTGCTTAGTATTTTGATTACCCTACTGTTTGGCAATCAGGTCATGGAACGGCTCTATATACAGAACAAAACCAAAGACTTAAAAGCCGCTTATCAGGCTATCACCGAAACTTTATTGCAGCGAGATTGCAATTTAACTATTGATGAAGAATTGTTGGATGCCTTTTTTGACATTGAGAAAAATAATACAACTATTATGCTGCTGACTTTAGAGCAGCAGCAAATCTATGTACAATATTATTCACGGGAGAACTGGCTGCTGGACAAGCAGTTGCCCAATGTACCCATCGATAGCCAAAAGTCTGTTCATCCTAAAACCGCAGAACATAATGAAGGCGGTCTGTTCCGTTATACGCCCAGCCGCTGGATTGCCGAAGCCAGCAGACTGGGTGTCTTTCAAACAGCCAGCTTGCCGATGCTGATAACAGAAAGTACAGAACAGTCTCCCGGCGCTAAAACATTGGATTATTATGGCAGGCTCTCCCATAATGGCGCAACGATTTACATTTTTCTGCGCACACCCCAGGAGCCCTTGGCGCTAGCTGCTGGCTTAGCTGTGCGTTACAATCTCTATCTAGCCCTGATTTCCTTTTTGCTGACCGCAGTGATGAGTTATTTTGTGGCGCGCCGCATCACCCGCCCCATCGAACAGATTAACCAAGCCACTGAGCGCATCAGCCAAATGAATTTCAGCCAGCAATGTCAAATCTCTACCGGCGACGAATTAGAGTCCCTGAGCCAAAATATCAACGCCATGGCCGTCAAGCTGCAAGACTATATTTATCAACTGCAAATCAATCAACAGCTATTGGAAAAAGATTTAGAGCGGGAATCGAAAACCAATCAATTACGGCGGGAATTTATCGCCAATGTCTCCCACGATTTCAAAACGCCGCTGACACTCATTCGAGCCTACACCGAAACGCTGCGCAATCAGCAGCTTTCTTCCGCAGAACAGCGGCAATATTGTGATATTATTCTGGGAGAGAGTGACCGCATGAACAGTTTAGTAACACAGCTCTTGCAGCTCTCCAAGCTGGAAAGCGGTATGGTACAATTGGAGCAATCCTACTTTCCCATTGAAGAACTGATGCGGGAAATTTTATACCGCAATCATCTATTGATACAGCAAAAGCAACTGCAAATTCATTGGAACTGCCAAGATACCGACCACATTGTACAAGGCGATTACCAGCGCATTGAACAGGCGTTGATCAATCTTTTAGAAAATGCCATCAAGTACACGCCGGAAAGCGGAGAAATTATCCTGCAGGTTATAGATCTTGACGACGGTCTTTGCCGCATTGCCATCACCAACACCAGCCCATCGCTGACAGAGGAACAACTGGACCATCTCTTTATCAGCTTTTATAAAACTGACGAAAGCCGCCATTTAGACCAACAGAGTTTTGGCTTGGGTCTGGCTATTGTAAAAGCCACGATGGATTTACATCAGCAAAGCTGTACAGCCTGCAATACACCGCAGGGATTGCAAATCGCTTTCACCCTGCCGCTCCTGCCCGATGATGAAGAAGAATTGGAGGAAGAACCTTTGTCCTAATGACCAAAATGCTTCTTGCCAGTATTACAAAAGAGTTCCATACAGTGTTGTATTACATAAAACACAAGAAAGCATGGGTGTCTGAAGGTCTAGAAAAAATTCCATATAAAAAGGGATGTAACCACTCCTTGTTACATCCCTTTTTCAATTCTCAGAAACACTTCGGCTTGGCATTGGAAAGCACAAAGCTCTACCTAAAAGATAACGTATGTTACACCAGCGTATCTTTTCCTCATACGGTAATCTTTTTTATAAAAGTTTTTCTTCTGCCTTCACCGGTTTGCGCAGCAAATCGTAGGCATACACCGGCTGCACAACCGGAATTTTTATAACTTGCTGTGCATGGGGCGCTACCTGAATTGCTTCGCCCTGCCAATTCCACATCTGACTGATTTCCTGCTGGAAATAACCATACTGGGGACTGAAAAATTCTACAGTATCGCCCACTGCAAAATGATTGCGCTGCTCAATGGTAGCAATACCGGTTTGCGCATCGTAATCCTGCACCACGCCAATAAAGTCATAAGGGCGAATATACTGGGAATCTTCCAGCGTTAAAGCGCCTTTTTCCGGCTTGCCAAAATAAAAGCCAGTAGTATAAGGACGATGGCTCACTTTTTGTAACTCTTCCATCCAAAAATGAATGTCGTCACTGACAGCAGCGCCTTCAAAGCAGGCGTCAATCATATTGCGGTAAGCGCGAATAATCGTCGCCACGTAATAAGCGCTTTTCATGCGTCCCTCAATTTTCAAACTGCAAATTCCTGTTTCGATGAGTTCCGGCAGGTGGGATAGCAGGCACAAATCCTGAGAGTTAAACACATAGCTTCCCCGTTGGTCCTCTTGAATGGGATAAAATTCATTCGGCCGCTTTTCCTCTACCAAATGATAATTCCAACGGCAAGCCTGCGCACACTGCCCGCGGTTGGAATCCCGCTCGGTCATATAATTGCTCAATAAACAGCGCCCCGAATAAGAAATACACATAGCGCCATGGACAAAGGTTTCCAACTCAATGTCTACCGTTTCTTGAATTGTTTTGATTTCAGGCAAAGTCAGTTCCCGGGCTAACACCACCCGTTCAGCGCCCATGTCTTTCCAGAACTGTACTGCTGACCAGTTGGTCACATTGGCTTGGGTGCTGACATGTACCGGCAAATCCGGCACTGTCTGCCGTGCAATACGAATAATGCCCGGGTCCGACACGATAATGGCATCGACCCCTAAAGCCAGCAGTTCCCGTAAATATGTTTCCAGACCATCAAAATCTGCATTGTGGGCAAATACATTGACAGTCACATACACTTTTACCTGTCGTTGATGGGCAAATGCAATGCCTTCCGCCATCTGCTCGGGCGTAAAATTACCGGCAAAAGCTCGCAAACCATATTGTTTTCCGGCAATGTATACTGCATCAGCGCCGTATTGTACGGCAAATTTTAATTTCTCCAAGGTGCCGGCTGGCGCCAGCAGCTCCGGTTTCTTCATGTTCTTTCCGCCTCGCTTTTTCGAATCAGCGCAACGCCGTCGCCTAAAGGAATGATGCTGCACTGATATTGCTTATTTTCCTTAAATTGCTCTAAAAATGCCTTCATCCGATACACCATGGTTTTTTGTCGATGACGGGGATAGTTTAAATCCACCACCCAGCCGTTGAGCAACACATTGTCGGCTACCAACAGTCCGCCCGGTTTTAAAATACGGTCGGCCACAGTTAGAAATTCCTGATACTGTCCTTTGGCAGCGTCCATGAAAATAAAATCATACTGCTGCTCCAGCTTAGGCACTAATACCCTGGCATCTCCCAATACAGCGTGAATTTTTTCTGTTACACCGACCCGTTTAAAATTTTCCAACGCCAGCTCATAGCGCTCCTGCTGCAGCTCTATGGTGGTGATGGTACCTTGCTGCATGGCCCGCGCCATGTAAATGGCAGAGCAACCGATGGCGGTGCCGATTTCCAATACCTGTTCAGGCTGTACTAGACCAACCAAAAGCCCTAACAAATGGGCCACCTCCGGGTCTACCACAGGAACATGATGCGCATCCGCATAGCCGCGCAATTCCTGCAACACAACATCCTCCTGCGGCAACAATCCCCGTAGAAAAAGCTGTAATTCTAAATCCAATACATCTTTCACACTGTTTCCCCTTTATCAATATCCATAGGTTTTCCGGTTCTGTAAATGCTCCTCATAGGTTTTGGCAAATACATGCCCGTCATTGTCGACTTTATCCCATAAATAATAAAGATATTCTGTTTTTTCTGGCTGACAAGCTGCCTCCAGCGATTTCTGGCCCGGATTAGAGATAGGTGTTGGCGGTAGTCCCTGATGCAAATAGGTATTATACTCCGACTCATATTCATAATCGGAAAAACGCAATTGGGTCTTGCGCTCCGGCATAGCATATAAAATGGTAGCATCGCACTGCATCAGCATATTTTTTTCTAAACGGTTTAAATAAACGGAGGCAATCGTAGCTCGTTCATCGTCAAAACGGGCTTCTGATTCTACCATAGAAGCCAAAATCACTGTATCGTAGTTAGACAGGCCGCTTTGATTGGCCGGCAGTGCCTCCCACACCTCGGCAAACCGGTCCAACATCATTTTGATTACAGCTTCAGGCGCTGTATCCTTCGCAATAAAGTAAGTGTCGGGGAACAAAAAGCCTTCCAACTGGTGCTCATTATCAGGGCAACCCTGCAAAAATTCATAGCTGCTGATATCATAATTGCGCACCAAATCCCAAAAAGTATCGGCAGACATAATATTCTGCTCTGCAAAGGTATCAGCAATATCCCGCAGGGTATAGCCTTCTGGAATGGTAAAACGAAGCATTTCCCCTACTCCTGTTAAAAGTTCATTCACAATGTCCTCGGTGGTCATAGCCGGACTTAGCTGATAGCTGCCAGCCCGCAGTTTATTGCTGACACCGTGCGTCTTTAAATAATACTTAAAGGCCATCTCGTTTTCAATGATACCGGCCTCTTTCAGCTTTGCAGTAATCTGATTGGCATTTTCCCCCTGCGCAATCTGAATGGTAATTATCTCCTGGCTATCAGCGTCCACCGGCGCTGTGTTGTTCAGCATACTAAACAATGCTGCAGCTGCTAGTATCAGAATCAGCAAAGCCCCTAGCAAAAAGGTGCGAGGGCCTGGTTTCTTATTTTTTAATCCACTGCTTGCTCGTTTCTGCGTCATAAAGTTCCTCCTGTAGTATGTCCTGTTCTACCGTCATGCTATCACAATAACCTTACAGTTCCCTTACATTTCTCTTTGATTATCTTGCCATGCTTTCTTGTCCAGATAGGTAAAATGCTCTGTGCGGTAATCGCCCAGAGGCGACAGCTTGTCTCGCTCTGTGTGATGGGGCTGAAACCCACATTTTTCCTGCACCCGTTTAGATTTCTCATTCCCTTCATAATATCCACACCAAACGCCGATACAGCCTAACTCCGTAAAACAACGCGTAAGTAAGGCCTGTACCGCTTCGGGAATCAAACCTTGTCCCCAATAAGGAACGCCAATCCAGTAACCAATCTCCGCTTCCTGCCCTCCAACCGGAGCGCTGCACTGCCCGCTGAACATGATATCTACACTGCCTACCGGCTCGCCTGTTTCCTTCAATACAACGGCATAGGTTTCCGGTGCCGAGAGAACCGTGCCGATTATTTCACGGCTGTTTTCCACGCTGGTATGGGGCGACCATCCGGCGATAGGACCAATTCTTTCATCTTTGGCATATTGAAATAATACTTCCGCATCCTCTAACTGCCAGGGACGCAGCAGTAGACGTGCTGTTGTCAATTCCATCAAAACCCGCTCCCTTCCCATTGCAGTCATGCAAAAAATAAGGTCTCTTGCCTGAAAGGTTTATCATACCGATGAAACACGCTTTCTGCAACAGACCTTCTCGCCTATTTGTTCTGCTTTCTTTGTTTATGCCAGCGATTGCGTCCTTCCCGGTTGGTCAGCAAAAGCATGCTGTCTGTATCCAGAGCATCAGCATCAGAAAACGGAAATTCATAGCCCAACGCCTGGATTTCACTGGAATAAGAAAAACCGCCTTTGATTTTTTGCTCCATAGAGTCTAAAATATCGCATAAACGCTCTAATTCACCATCGGACAATGCTGCAATTTGTTCTGCCAATTTTGCCACGCTAATTTCCCCTTTTCTATTTTTTTATATTGGCTTATAAAGTCGTCCACCGGTCAAAGGGCCAATAAATAACCTGGGCTTTGCCGATAATCAGTTTTTTCTCTACAAATCCCCACACCCGGCTGTCGGAGCTGTGATTGCGATTATCACCACACATAAAATACTGCCCTTCGGGTACTTGTACAGGACCATAATCTTCAAACTCCAAGTCTTCCGGCAAGTAGGGTTCCTCCACCAGCTCACCATTCACATAGAGCTGACTATTTTGGAACTGAATGGTTTCACCGGGCAAACCGATGCAGCGTTTTATATAATCCTTTTTCGGATCGTGGGGAAACCGGAATACAATCACATCGCCCCGCTCAGGTTCTGCAAACCAGTAGCTGAAATTGGTCACAATCACCTTATCGTTGACTTCGATGGTGGGCACCATGGATTCCGATGGAATCCAAAAGTTTCCCACTACAAAGGTTTTAATCAAAAAGGCCAAAACCAAGGCCACTACCACAACTTCTGCCATTTCCCGCAAAGCAGATTTCTCCTTTTTTTTATGCTTGCTGCGGCTGGGAATTTTAGCTTCCTCCGCGGCGTTTTCATATTCCCGTTCTGTCATAATAAGTCCGTCCTCTTTCCATAATGAATTACGTTAATACTATACCGTAAAATCAGAAATTGGTCAAATAAAATAATTCTTTCTGTCTTCTTTACCGGATACTTTGTAAAACAAAATGTCTTTCTGACTGTTTGGTGACATATACTGATGGAAAGCTTTCTTTCCGTCAACACTGTTATACGCTTAAAAATTTTCCTGCAGATGCTGCCCCTTCGGAACACCTGCAAGGTTACCATGAAGAAAGGATGCCTTATGCCCTATCTAATCCTGTTGGAAACCATAGCGCTGCTGTTGTTTTGGTTTTTCTGCTTTCGCCACAGGGCCTGGCAGAAAGGCTGGCACTGTAAAATCCCGCTCTTTCTGGCTCCCTTTTTGTTTGGCTGTCTGCTGCTATGGCTGGATATACATTATCTCTCCCTGGAAGTACTGCGCCGTTGGCACGATGCCTTTTGCTGTTTCAGTACACTGGTGGCGCTGCTGCTGCTGCCCCAATGGTATAAACTAATGTGGCTGGCGCTATTGGCCTTGCCTGTGCATAAAATTTCAGACAGTGCCAAGCTGATGTTTACTATTCTCTTTTCCATTGTAATGGTATTAACTATTATCTTTTTTTTCACACTTTATTTTCTCTGGCTGGATAGCTTATCAGGCTATACCCAAGGATTGCGCAGCGCCTTCCTCAACTTTCAGCCGGTACTCTTAGATTTTCCCACAGCCTTTTATTTCAGCTTCTCCTGTTACTTTTCTTTGGGCTTTGGCGCTTATTATCCTTACGGTCACTGGTTTTATTTGTTGGTTTTTCTGGAATGCCTGATTGCCCTGCTGAACAACGGCATTATCGTTATCTATGCGTTTAATTTTTTATTCAGCCATAAGGAGTGATCGTTTTTAGCTCGTTGTCTTTGCGTCAACAAGAAAAATTTATATATCTATAACAAAAATCCTTATCATTTTTAATCATCTTTCAGGTAAATTTTTGTACTGCACTTTCATATTTCGTGGTATGCTTATCGTATAACACAAATAAATTTGATACATCGGAGGCAATTATGAGAAGAACATTTCTGTATAAAAACAAGATGAAAAATATTTGCGGAAAAAAAATCCGCCAAGAACGCAAAAAACAGCAGCTTTCTCAGACAGAATTAGCCAACTTATTGAAAGAACATGGCGTTGTGCTTGACCAAAAGGCAATGAGCCGCATTGAATTGCAAATGCGCATTGTGGCAGATTTTGAGTTAATGGCCTTTGCCAAGGTTTTACAAGTTGATATGATGGATTTATTGG
>CABQBF010000084.1 GCA_902462325.1 uncultured Peptococcaceae bacterium | reverse complement strand
CCCGGCAGACTGCGCAGCAGCCTGCCGGTTAAGATAACCAGGTATTTCTGAAGGGATGGATCGATGTGGGGGATTATTGTGCGCTCAGAGCGTTGAGCTACTATTATTTTGAAAACATGCTGATGTTAATCGTAATCCTCTGGTTAATCAAATGGTTATTTGCTTGTTGAATCCCGACAGCAGATCAATCACATGAAAATTATTTAGGAGGTCTTTACTATGAATGAACAGCAAGTATCTTCCTGCGGTTGCGGGAGCTTTAATGAATGCGACAACGGTTGTGGCTGCGGCACCAGCTATAACAATGGTTGTGGCTGCAACAATGGCTGCGGTTTCGGCGGCGGCAGCTGGAGCTGGATTTGGTGGATTATTATTTTCGTAATCTTCCTGTTCTTAATCTTTGGTTTGGGCGGCGGCAACGGTTGGTGCTAATCCATTTGTAACACTGTATGCCGGAGGTTGCAGAAAAATACCTGCGTTGTCTGATTTTTCTGTATTAGGCAACGCAGAGACTTTTGCGGCCTTATAAAATCAAGGCAATAAGAAAGGGCTATCGTCGCAGATGCGTTGGCATCTAGGCAATAGCCCTTTTTTAGCGGTTGTTCCATTTTCTGTTCTGTATTATTTGTTTACAGAACAGAAATGTTTTTTGATAAAACAATCATTGCGCCAAGGTTTGCCACACCAGTTGTAATAACTGGGCTTCAACTTCAGCTTCAGATTTGCCCTGCTTTTCTACCCATTGAATGTTGGGATCATGTCGAAACCAGGTCAACTGCCGTTTGGCAAAATGGCGGGTATCCCGTTTAATCAGTTCAATGGCTTTTTCCAGAGAAAATTCCCCATCAAGATATTGAATCATCTGCCGGTAGCCTAAGCTTGTCATGGATAAAGCATTTTTAGGTACGCCTTGAGTTAAGACCTGCCGCACTTCCTGCTCCAAGCCCTGTGCAATCATCAAATCCACCCGTTGATTAATTCGCTGATACAAAATATCCCGCGGAAGATTTAAAGCCAAATAAGCTGCCTGATAACGCATAGACCGTTTATCTACTGTATGTTGTCGCTCCGAAGCTGGTACGCCGGTAACGTGCAGCACCTCTAAAGCCCGTATCACCCGTTTGGTATCATTGCTGTGCAAACGCTGAGCCGATTTGGAATCCTGCTCATCCAACAGTTTCCACAAAGCTTCTTTGCCATGCTGTGCGACATATTGCTGCAAATACTGCCGATAGGCCAAATCACAATCAGCCTCTCCGAAATGGTAATCATAAAGCACGCTGTTGATGTAAAATCCAGTGCCGCCGACTAAAATTGGAAGCTTTCCCCGCCCAGCAATCTGGGTAATCGCCGCATCAGCCCGTTCTTTAAATTCCGCCACACTGAAAGTTTCCCAGGGCTCTTTGATATCCAACAGATGATGTGGAACACCTGCCATTTCAGAAACTGTTATCTTCGCAGTACCAATGTCCAACCCGCGAAAAATCTGCATGGAATCGCCAGAAATAATTTCGCCGTTTAATGCTTTGGCCAAGCCAATACTGGTCGCTGTCTTTCCCACCGCTGTCGGACCAACTAAAATAACCAGAGGCTGCATGGTTCCACTCTCCTTTTTATTTTGCATATAAAATCCCGTAGGCCAGGGAACTATATTTACCGCCCATAATACTGTCAAACTGTAAGGAACGCAATGTGCCGACCCGATGTCGGACCACTACTTTTTGCCGGGCAATTTTTTTTGCTAACGTCAAAATCTCTTGCGTTAAAGGGGCATAATTGGCGCTGCGCCGTAAAGGCGCAATGCCAGCAGATTGCAGAACAGGCCGTTCAAACATTGGATCAAAATAGAGAAAATCATAACAATCGGGGGCTAAATTCTGCAAATAGGCACGATAATCACAGCAAATAGTCTGTATACGCTCCATAGCCTGCTTCATAGGCTGGCTATTGGTTGGCCAATGTTGTAAACCGTAACTGGTGACTGCATAAATCAACGAACTGCTCTCTAAGGCGGTCACTACACCGTCGGCACCGGTTGCAAAGGATAGCACCACCGCATCGTTGGCCATTCCCATGGTACAGTCTAAAATTTGAGCGCCTGGCTGCAGTTCCATGATGTTCGTCAGCATTTCCACTTTACCATCTTTTAATTGTTTAATGCGATGAATGGCCATACCCGGATGAAAGCGTAAGGTCTCACCATCGGACCAATGGGCAAGTAATTCGCCGTCTTCTTCCACCAGCAGGCAATCCAGGCCATATTGATGCATCAGCCAAGGAATGCTGCGGTTCATCCGTTCTAAAAAAGGAATCTGCAATTCCGAACTAAGACTGCGGGCAGTATCGGTCAGACTGAGACCCATTTTGCCCCGCGCTTTGCTGGTGGTGATAGCCCAATTATCCATGATAGCTTCCCCGTTTGAAAATTTTGTATAACTCGGCCATCGTAATTTTATATACAATAGGCCGACCATGGGGGCAGGTATGGGCATTTTCTACCTGAGACAGATCGTGCAGCAGTGTTCGCATTTCAATGTCTGTTAAAGGCCAATGTGCTTTTACCGCCCCTTTGCAAGAGGCTGTAATCAACAATTTTTCTTTAATTACCGCCGCTGTCACTTCTTTTTGTGCGCTCAAATCATGTAACAAATCTAAAAAGAATTCTTCCACATTGGGTAAATCGTTTAATCCTAATGGCAAGCTGCGCAGCAAATAGCAGCGATCGCCGAAATTTTCTAAAACAAACCCTAGTTCCCGCAAGGTAAAAATATTTTGCATCAGAACGCTGTCTTGCTGGGCCGACAACGTCACTGTTACAGGAATTAACAATGGTTGGGAAATCATTTCCTTTTGTGCTTCAGCCTTCATAAATTTTTCATACAAAATCCGCTCATGGCAAGTATGCTGGTCGATGATATACAAACCTTCGGCGTTTTGTGCCAAAATAAAGGAATTGTTCAGCTGACCTATAACAGAAAGATTATTTATGCCTTTTAATTGAACTGTTTCATTTTCTTGTTTTAATACAGTTTTCATTTCTTTTTTCTGCTTCAATTTTTCTGTCAATTGTTCATGACTCAAATTCTCGTTTTTTTCTTGAATTTTCAAGGAATTATCTTCTTCTGAAAACAATTCCTCCTGTGAAACAGATACTGTTTTTACTGCCGGCTCCGTATAAATTTCTTCCGTTTTCCATTGATACAGTTTTTCAGGCTCGGCCACAATACTTTGATTGTTTTTTATCGTTTCAGTTGTATCATAGAGAATACCGGATATCTCTTCCCGATTTGGGATGTTCGACTGTTTTTTCTGCAAATTTTGTGCTTCGATTGAATTCTCTGTTTTCACAAGGTCCTTTTCTTGTTGTTGTACAATTTGTGCTACCGATGCTTTTTTTATTTGGTAGGCAGCCGGTGCGACAGTTTCCGGCAAAAATGCATTTTTCGTAATGTTAGCTTCCCACAAAGCATCTTTTAATACTTCTATTATTTGGGGTTTTAGCTGCTCATATCCGTTAATTTTTATCTCTGTTTTGGCAGGATGCACATTGACATCCAATTCACTGCCAGGCAGGGTCAATTTTAGCACAGCAATGGGAAATCGTCCCTTAGCAATTAAAGTATAATAACTTTCCTCTAAGGTTTGACTCAATTCAACACTTTTTACCAACCTGCCGTTGACAAAAAACACTTCCTGCCCTCGATTATTGCGGGTAATTTCCTCACGAGCCAACCAAGCTTCCAGATAACGACCAGGTCCTAATTCTTTTTTTTCTACCGCAACAAGCAGCGATTCTAAGTTGCTGCCGTAGACGTAGGCAATTCGTTGCTCTACAGTAGTCAATCCGGCCGTATCTAACTGCAACTGACTGCCGGAAACATAACGAAACCGCACTTGCGGATGGCCCATGGCATATTTACTGATCAAATCTCCAATCAAACCTGCTTCATAGCTGCTACTTTTTAGAAATTTACGGCGGGCAGGAATGTTATAAAACAGATTTTTTACTTCCATCACCGTACCGGGCGCGGTGGCTGTTTCACAAAATTCCTGCACAGTGCCGCCATCAATACGGATTTTATGGCCAATGGTTTCCTGCGCAGTGCAGCTAATCATTTCTACTTGTGCTACTGCTGCGATGCTGGGCAGTGCTTCACCACGGAAGCCAAATGTCTGCAGACGGAATAAATCCTGAAATTCTCTGATTTTACTGGTGGCATGACGCTGAAAGGCCAATTGCAAATCGGCTTCATCCATGCCCTTGCCATTATCTTTTACACGGATTAAACTGGTACCGCCTTCCCGAATTTCGATTTCAATAAAATCGGCTCCAGCATCCAGACTATTTTCCAAAAGTTCCTTTACCACCGACAACGGACGTTCAATCACTTCACCGGCAGCAATCTTGTCGGCGATATGTTCTTCTAACAGTTTAATCTGTCCCATGCTGTATCACCTCCTGGGCTTTTTTCTGAAAGGTAAAGAGTAAATTCATAGCATCCATCGGCGTTAAATTATTTACATTGACAGCAGCCAGTTCCTGTACCACTTCTGGAATTTCCACCAGCGATTTTGTGATTGTAACCGGCTCAGACGGTTCTGTAAACAATTCCATCTGATTAGCCCGTGGCCGATGCTGCTCTTTTTCCAGTTCTAAGGTCCGTAAAATATCCCTGGCGTTCTGCAAGACTATCTCAGGAATCCCGGCTAATCTGGCAACATGGATGCCATAGCTGCGGTCTGCGCCGCCTGCAATAATTTTGCGCAGAAACACCACATTTTCACCGTCTTCTTTTACAGCCACTGAATAGTTACAAATGCCCGGCTGCTCTTCTAAAGCTGTCAATTCGTGATAGTGGGTCGCAAACATCGTTTTTGCCCTTATCGTATTATTGATATAATCGGTTAAGGCCCAGGCTATGGCCAAACCATCATAGGTGCTAGTACCGCGCCCCACCTCGTCTAAAATAATCAGACTGTCTTTGGTAGCGTTGTTGACAATATTGGCCACTTCATTCATTTCCACCATAAAGGTACTCTGCCCTGTACTCAAATCATCGCTGGCACCGACACGAGCAAACACCCGATCCACCACTGGCATAATCGCTTCTCTGGCTGGCACAAAAGAGCCAATTTGCATCAACACTGAAGCAACGGCTACACTGCGGCAATAGGTGCTTTTACCTGACATATTAGGCCCTGTGATAATCAAAAACCGCTCCGTTTCAGGATGAAAATGTACATCATTGGGAATAAACCAACCGTCCTTTAATTTTTCTTCTACCACTGGATGTCGGCATTCTTTTAAAATATATTGCCCATCCTGAGCAATGACAGGCTTACAGAAATTATGATAAACGGCAGCCTGCCCCAGCGAAAACAGACAATCCAACTGCGCAATGATATGGGCCGTCTTTAAAATGCGGGCAACCTGTTCGCCTACGGTATTGCGCAGTTGTACAAATAATTGATACTCCAGCTCTTTTACCTTCTCATCTGCGCCTAAAACCCGGTTTTCTAATTCTTTCAACTCGGGCGTGATAAAACGCTCACTATTGGCTAAAGTCTGTTTGCGCACATATTCTTCCGGCACTTCGTTACTCTTACTGCGGGAAACGTCAATATAGTAACCGAAAACCTTATTGTAGCTGACCTTTAAGGTACGAATGCCGGTACGCTCCCGCTCCCGCATTTCCAAATCCACAATCCACTGCTTGCCGTTGACCAGAATATCCCGCAGCTCGTCAATTTCATTGTTATAGCCTGTCCGAATTAAGTTGCCCTCCCGCATAGAAAAAGGTGCTTCTGGATGAACAGCTTCTTCCAACAGCGTATACACATCGGACAATACATCAAAATCAGCGTTTAGTTGCTGCAAATAAGCCGTTTTCCCTTGCTGGATACTTTTTTGCAGATCTGGCAGCTGCGCCAGTGAATTTTTCAACGCCAGCAAATCCTTGGCATTGGCAGTGCCATACGTGATGCGGGAAACGATGCGCTCCAAGTCATAAACAGGGTCTAAATGTTCTTTTAAGGACAATCGCAATGTTGTATTTTGTACCAATTCTTCGGTGGAATCTAAACGGCGTTGTATGTCCGCTTGATTTAACAGCGGTTTTTCCAGCCAGTTCTTTAATAACCGGCTCCCTACCGCTGTGCGGGTATAATCAATAATCCCCAGCACCGAATCCTTACGGTCCGCACTGTGCAACGAGCGCACCAACTCCAGATTGCGCCTGGTGGCATAGTCTAAATCCATTGTTTCTTTCAACGAGTATACTTTTAATGACATAATATTAGCCGGCCGACTTTTTTGCATAAGATTTAGATAATCTAAAATTGCTCCAGCTGCGATGGTCAATAATGGCTTATCGGCACAGCCCAAACTTATCAACGAATTGATATGAAAATGCTCCAGAATTTTTTTCTCGGCATAGTCAAGCGCAAAAGCATGATTGTGATGCGGTGTAATGGTGACACGATTTTCACCGGCAATGCGCTTGACATCTTCCAAAGCCTGTTCATCATTGGCAGCCACCAAACACTCTACCGGATCGTAGCGCCAAAATTCATTATGTAGAGTTGTCCAATCGGGCACTTCCGTGGCCATAAATTCGCCGGTGGAGGCATCAACCACGGCTAATCCATAACCTTGCTCACTTCGCACGATGGCCAATAAATAATTGCTGTTCCGTTCTTGCAGATAATTGCCTTCTAAAATCGTCCCGGGCGAAATGACACGAATTACTTTTCGTTTTACAATGCCCTTCACGCTTTTTGGGTCTTCAATCTGTTCGCAAATTGCCACCTTTTGTCCGGCGCGAATAACCTTAGCAATATAGTTATCCGCTGAATGAAAGGGCACACCGCACATGGGCACCTTGCCCAAGCCGCCGTCGCGGGCAGTCAGCGTGATTCCCAGCAGACGGCTTCCCGTTTCTGCATCGGGGCCGAACATTTCATAAAAATCTCCTAATCGGTAAAATAACAGGCAATCCTGGTAATCTTTTTTGATTTCTTCATATTGCTTCATCATCGGCGTGTTGCCCAGCATTCTATCTTACCTCCTTATCAATATAAAAACTGCCGCACGGAGTCCTCCAGGCCTGATTATCTTCTGGCACATCCATACCCTAAAGCGGCAGTTTTTTCGTTATGCTTGTTTTTCATTGCCGGCTGTTTTTTCTTGTTTGTCTACAGCTTTCTTTTCAAATCTTCTTTGTCCGTTTCGTTCTCCGCGGGAACGATTATGAATTTTTCCTTCCGTGCGGTTCATGTCCTTTCGTTCATGCCGTTGTCCTCGATTGGCCTCTTCCTTACCGCGCTCCGCCTTTTCGTGACGGCGACGCTCCGGTCTGCCTTCTTTCCTGCGAGGATCTCGGTTTTCACGGGGAACATCCTGCTGCTCGCTTTTTGCTTCCAGCTTTAAAATCTGACGTATCTCTTGTGGCTCCTGCTTTTTCTCATCATCTGAAACCTCAGGTTCTATTACCGTTTCTGACCAAACATCTTCCGGCAGATTCTGCCGTTCTACTTTTTGCCAGCCAAGCTCTAAATCATCATCATAATCTACAAAACCGCCAAACCGGCTGCAAATTTGATTAAAAATATCGGAACTAATTTCATTGACACCTAAGCTGAGATAAATAATTTTATGATTACGAAACCGCATGCCGGGATATTCCGAAGAACGGGCATAGGTAAAAAACATAGCATGCTCCATGCCACCATAACGAAAATTCATTTTACCGATTAATTGGTCATCATAGGGGGAAATCATTTCATTTTTTGTAGCTTTGCGGTCAAAATTATCCATTAAAAACTGATACAGTTGCTCCCGACTATTACAATCCACCAAGGCCAATGCATTTCTGCTCATCCAATTTCCTCCTGTTCTTTCTGCTCCTGTGCTGTATTATAACACAACTTTTTTACTTCTTCAATTACGCGGCTTTTAGCTATATACACGTTATAGATTGCAATATAAAAATTCTTCAACCCTGCAAACCGTTGGCCTGCCGTTCCATATTTTCAATCACCACATCAAATACATCGCCTAAGGAAGCGCAATACTCTAACACCTTCCACGGTGTATTGGTGTGAAAATGGATTTTCACTAAGGTATCGCCTCCTACAGCTAGCAGACAATCACCAGCGATATGCTCTGTAATATAAGCGCTAATGTTATCGCTGGAAAGATTTTGTCCTTCCACCAAAAGCTGCGTATCATATTTAAATTCAATCATTTTTTCTCCCTCATTTTCTTTGATACTGGCACAATTACTTTTTCAATTCTACCACCGTCACACCATCGCCGCCTTCATGAAAAGCGCCAAAACGATACTCGGCCACATGGCGGTGACGCTTGAGCAAATCCCGCACAGCACTGCGCAGAGCACCAGTGCCTTTGCCGTGAATAATTCGTACAGAAGCTAAGCTGCTGAGATAAGCATCGTCCAAATATTTATCCACTTTATCCAACGCTTCCTCTACTAAAAGCCCCCGCAAATCCAGTTCACTTTTAATCGTCTCTGTCTTGCTGGAAGAAATCTTATGCACCATGGTCTTCCCGGTTTCTTTCGGTTTCGCCGATTGCTGCAGCTCATCCAGATTAACGGTTACCTTCATAATGCCAACCTGTAGCTGCAAGTTCCCGTTTTTATCGGGCAGAGAAATGACGGTACCATGCTGGGTGAATTTGGGCACATAGACTTCTTCGCCCAGCTTCACTTTTTTCACCTTGTTGGTTAATACCTTCGGCCCCTTCTGAACTTTGGCTGCCAGTTTTTCTTCCTTAGCGCTGAGCGCTTTGCGTTTTTCCTGAGCCTCTGCCTGTGCTTTGGCATTATCCAACTGCATTTGCCGCAGTTCTTTCAGAATTTCTTCACTGTCCTGCCGTGCTTCTCGCACAATCTCCAACGCTTCTTCTTGCGCTTTACGGCGAATTTTTTCTGTGGAAGCCACCAAAGCGGCCCGTTCATCCTCTAGGGCTTTTAATTGCTGCTGAATTTCCTGTAATTTTTCCTCGGCCTCCTGCTTTTTCTGTTCTGCCAGCACATTACTAGTTTCCAGCGATGCAATTAAACCAGCCACGTCTTGTTCTTCCTGCGAAATCATATTTCGGGCTTGTTCAATAATATGGGTATGAATTCCCAGTTTACGGGCAATCTCAAAAGCATTGCTTTTCCCTGGTACGCCGATTAACAAGCGATAGGTGGGACGTAATGTTTCCACATCAAATTCTACGCTGGCGTTTTGTACACGAGGTTCATTAAACGCATATGCTTTTAATTCGCTGTAATGGGTGGTGGCAATAATTTTACCACCCCTGTGCAAAATATCATCCAAAATAGAAATAGCCAAAGCCGCACCTTCGGAAGGGTCGGTGCCTGCGCCCAGTTCATCCAGTAAAATCAGCGCACGCTCGTCTACATCTTCTAAAATGCGCACAATGTTGGTCATATGAGAAGAAAAGGTACTCAACGATTGCTCAATACTCTGTTCATCACCAATATCTGCGTATACGCCATGAAACAGGCCCATCTCACTGCCCACTTCAGCGGGAATATGCAAACCCGATTGGGTCATCAAGACAAATAGCCCCACTGTTTTCAGGGTTACTGTTTTCCCGCCGGTATTTGGTCCTGTGATGATAACAGAGTCAAACTCCTGTCCCAAAGTAATGCTGAGCGGTACCACCTGTTTGCTTGGAATGAACGGATGACGGCCCTTTACAATGGATAACTGCGGCGTAGTTTTCAACACAGGTTCTACGGCATTCATTTTCTCACTGAGCCGGGCTTTGGCAAAAATAAGGTCAATCTGGGCCAATACCTGCAAATTATATTGCAAATCCTCGCTATAAGGTGTAATCTTACTGCTCAATTCCAACAGGATGCGGTTTACTTCATCCCGCTCGGCGCTATAAGCCTTACGCAAATCATTGTTCATTTCTACTACAGCCATCGGCTCAATAAATAATGTAGCGCCACTGGCTGACTGGTCATGCACAATGCCGGGAATTTGACTGCGGTATTCCTGCTTTACCGGCACCACATAACGGTCATTGCGAATGGTGACCAAGGCATCTTGCAAATATTTCTGACTGCTTTCGGAACGCACAATATGCTCCAGTCGTTCCTTAATGCGATTTTTTAAGGTATTGATTTTACGGCGCACGGTCAGTAGTTCCGTGGAAGCCGTATCACGCACAGCCGCCTCTGGGGCAATCACATCATCAACGGCTTGCTCCAATTCCGGCAGCAAGGTCAACTGATTCGCCCACCATTCCAGCCGGGGAATCTCATAATTTTTTTTCCGTTCCAGAAAAAAATGGGCTATACGTCGGCAAGCCTTTAAAACATCCAGTAGCTGTAAAAATTCTTCCGGCTCCAACATGCCGCCAATCTGTGCCTTGCGAATTTGGCGCGATACATCCGCTAAACCGCCTAATGGAATATTGGGCTCTAAACGGCGCACCGTGACGCCTTCGCTGGTTTCCCGCTGCCAATTAGAAATTTGCTCGCTGTCAGTAACAGGCTGTAATTGTTCGGCCAGTTGACGGCCCAATCCAGAACTGCACTCCGCAGCCAGCATTTCTATAATTTTTTCATATTCCAATTTTCGTAATGTCAACGAATTCATAAAACACCTCTGAAATAATGTCCATAGGTTGAACCTTCCGGTGCCAATGCTTCTAACTGCTGCAGCCCAAGCAAGTCTAGCATCAAACTGCCCGTCTGGTTATATTCCATAATTGCTTTTTTATAAATTTCTGTTACTGTCCCAATCCACTGTGCTGATTGTTCCCTGCCTTCAATACGCAGCACATCGGCACCTGTGCGCAGACAATCTTCTAATCGTTTATATAAATTCAGTGTTTTGCTGTTATATACATGCATACGGCAATTCTCATCCATATATAAAGGAAACTGCGCTCCCATACGGTC
>CABQBF010000083.1 GCA_902462325.1 uncultured Peptococcaceae bacterium | reverse complement strand
GCTCGTTCGTCTTCGTCCAGTGCCGATATCATATCTTGCAGCTCAATGTCAAAATGCTGGCTGACATCCTTCACTTCTTCGGCAGTAGGGCTAATCAGGCAAACCCAGTTACCGTCACAGTAATCTGTTATTTCTTCCAGCCGGCTGCTTTCTTCCGCTGTTTTATAAATGGTTTTCACAGTATTCCCTCCTGTGACTCACCATTTTTCAACAGACAACTATAAAAAACAGTGAGTCAGTATTCAATTGTTTATAATATCGCTCTCGACTGGGCCCAAGATCCATCTGACTCACATCCTTTTTGTTTGTTGTTCTATTTTATTCGTCATATGATAAAAACGCCTTAGCTATTTTATTTTAAAGCACACATTTACAATAGTCAAGCCGCCTTTTGTAAGAATGTCGTAAAAAGACGACACAATTTTCAGCAAATAAGATATTCTTTGCAACAAATCAACAAAAATAACGCCGAATCAATCCCCACACGGCGGCTCAATTCGACGTTAATATTTCAGAAAACCCATTCTATTTTCGTCCTCTACGGCAGGCCCAGGTTACACAGGCTGCACAGTTGTGTCCGCCATTGCAGAAGCTGTTATGCTCGCCGCGCGGATATTCTGGCTTTTGCCATTGATTGGACCAGCCAATCACAGCCGTGATGCTTTTCACCGGTTCCATCAAAAAGTTATCGCTAAGCTGGATTTGTCCTCGACACTGATTTAAAAAAGCAAAAACGTCCGGCTGCCCTGCCAAGGCCCAATCTCCATATCCGGGACTATAGCGCAGCGTGGCATATAATCCGCGGGATAAGGTTTGCTGCTGCAAATACTGGCAAAAGGCTTCGGCTAACTGCTCTACAGCATGGGAACCCAAATAATCGGCGATAGCGCTGCGATATAGCTGCCCTGCCTCTGCGGCTCTGCGGGCTTCGTTCGGCAGAGCGGGACCAATGGTCAACGCCATAATGGTAGCCCGCTTGCATTGCTGCAAGCCTTTGCAAACATAACAACTGGCAATACGCAGCTCGTCGTTTCCTAACACCAACTGTTCGCCATCGTTGCTGCTGATTGGCTCTTCCCGCCAAAAAATTACCGGTTCCACCAACTGCCACAACTCCTGCAGCAGCTCCGGCTCATCAGGGCAATCATGATGACTGGCAATAAAGGTTTTTGCGTCAAAGGTAAGATGAAATTGTTGTAAATGATGTACAATTCCCACCTACAGCACCTCGATTAATTGTTCGGCAAGATGATACTGCCGCATCGGGAAAATATGAATTCCGGCCACATGGGGCTTCAGCTGCTGCACCAGATTGCACAGATATTCCATACCGCCTGCCGCGCCGTCTTTTTCCAAAATGGCCACCATTTCATCGGGTACATGCACGCCTGGCACATGTTCATTGAGATACTGGGCCTGTTTCACGCTTTTTACCGGCATAATGCCATAGATAAACGGCACATCTGTATTGGCGGCAGCGGCAAAACGCTCTACCTGCTCCAAACTATATACAGGCTGGGTCTGAAAAAACTGTGCGCCATGGGCGATTTTTTCCTGCACACGGCCTACCTCTTTGCTCAAATCCTCCATGCCGGGGTTGGCTACCGCGCCGATAAAGAAATCGGTAGCATTGTCCAACTCTCTGCCATAATAATCCTGCCCCTGATTTAAATCAGCCGCCATTTGAACTAAACCCTTAGAATCCACATCAAAAACACCGCTGGCTTCCGGATGGTCGCCCAGTTTTGGGTCATCGCCTGTCAGAGTTAAGATATTGCGCACACCCAAGGCGTGAGCGCCCAGCAGTTCCGCCTGCAAACCCAATAAATTACGGTCCCGGCAGGTCAAATGAAAAATCGTTTCTAAACGCAGCCTATCCTGCACCAAGGAGGCCAATGCAATAGGGCTCATCCGTAACTTAGCAGTGGGGCTGTCGGCAATATTCACCGCCGTTAACTGATCGGCTAAATCATGTATAGCTGTAAAAACCGGCCATGGGTCCGCACCTCTTGGCGGTTCAACTTCCATGGTCACTACAAATTCTTTTTGTGCTAATTTTTCTCGAAACATGACGCACCTTCTTTCAAAAATTCATCCATCAATTTTACTGTTTGTACCGCATCACGGCCAAAACCATCAGCACCGACTTCCTCTGCAAATTCTTCGGTGATGACTGCGCCGCCGATAATTACTTTTGTCTGCGGCGATTGCTGCCGCAGCAGCGCAATCACGCCGGGAATTTCCTGCATGGTGGTAGTCATCAGCGCACTGAGTCCCAGAAATTCAGCCTTATATTCCAGCACCGCTTCTATAAATTTTTCTGCCGGTACATTTTTGCCCAAATCCACAACCCGATAGCCATGATTTTTTACCATCACAGCCACCATATTCTTGCCAATATCGTGGATATCGCCTTTCACTGTGCCAATCACCAACGTTGCCTTCTGAAAGTCGTCGCCGCTTTGCAGATGGCTTTCTAACAGCCCAAAAGCCTGCTGTGATACCTCCGCACTGCGCATCAGCTGCGGCAAGAAGAAAATGCCCTTTTCATATTTCTCGCCCACTTCGTTCAAGCCGGCAATCAGGCCCTCATTGATGATTGTCATGGCCTCCACGCCATCGTCCAGCAGGGCTTGTACCACTTTGCCAATATTGGAGCTACCCTTTACCACCGAACGGGTTACCAATTCCAGGCTCGGCGTTTCATCGGCCACCACCGGAGCGGTTACAGCGGCTTGCTCACTGTTTAACTGCAAATAATTCTCGGCATTTTCATCGCGACCTACCAATAGCGCCGCACTCTGCCAGGCATTTTTCATCACCTCATCCAACGGATTGATGATGGATAAATCCAAGCCGTTGCCAATGGCCATTGTCAGAAAAGCGCTGTTGATTTTAGGACGGTTTGGCAAACCGTGAGATACATTGCTGACGCCCAACAACAGATTAACGCCGGGCAGTTCCTGACGAATTAGACTCATAGTGCGCAGCGTTTCCCGCGGGCCATTAATATCGGTGCCCACTGTAAACACCAAACTGTCCAAATAAATGTCCTGCCGTTTTATGCCGTACTGCTCACAGGCAGCCACAATGCGTTTGGCAATTTCCAGTCGGCCTTCCGCTTTCGGTGGGATACCTGTTTCGTCCAGGGTCAACCCTACCACTGCAGCGCCATAGCGTTTCGCCAACGGCAGAATATTGTCCAAGCTGGCCTGTTCCCCGTTCACCGAATTGATTAACGCTTTCCCCTGATATTGCTTCAAGCCCTGTTCTAATACTTTGGGATTGGTAGAATCCAAGCACAGGGGGATGCTGGTGCTCTGCTGCAAAAGCGTCAAGACATCGGCCATCACCTGGGCTTCGTCAATCCCGTGGGTGCCCACATTGACATCCAACACATGAGCGCCAGCCGCAGCCTGTTGTTCCGCTTCTTTTTCAATCATGGCCAAATCGCCGTCCCGCAAACCCTGCGCCAATTTTTTACGAGCAGTCGGGTTAATACGCTCGCCAATCATCTTAGGCAACGTATTGCCGCCAATCTCTACAATAAATTCCCGACAGGATAACCGACCTAATGGTTCCACCTTACGGCTTTGTAACATGTGGTTCTGCACAGCCGCTTTCAGGCAGGCAATATGCTGCGGCGTTGTACCGCAGCAGCCGCCCATAAAGGCCACTTCATAGGGCAAAAACTGTTGCATAGCTTCTGCAAATTCTTCAGCCTTCAACGGATACTGCACCTTGCCCTCCACCAGCAAAGGCAAACCCGCATTGGGCTGTACCACCAGAGGCAGCTCTGTATACTGCGCCAGTTCTGCCACTACCTGCTGCAATTCATCGGGACCGCCGGAGCAGTTGCAGCCGATAACTGCAGCCCCCATTGCTTCCAGGGTAACGGCAGCCACCGCCGGACTGACGCCAGTTAAAGTGCGTCCATTGGTGTAGGTCATGCTGCATACTACCGGGATTTCACGCTCCCCAGCATCCAGACAAGCCAGCAACGCAGCCCGCATTTCGCCCAAATCACTGAAGGTTTCCAGCAGAAAATAATCTGGCTGTGCAGACGCAATCGCCTCTGCCTGCTCCCGATAAATTTCATACATTTCATCGAAGGAAGTATCTCCCACTGGCGACACAAAATGTCCGGTCGGCCCCAAAGAGGCTGCTACCTGTCCATGTCCAGCCTTCGCACAAGCAGTTCTGGCAATTTCCACTGCCCGACGGTTGATTTCCGTCGCCTGCTCTTCCAGATGATACTCCTGCAATTTCAACCGGCTGCCGCCGAACGTATTGGTGATAACAATATCTGCACCAGCCTGCAAATAATCTCGGTGGACGCTCTCCACCACATCCGGCATGGTCAGGTTTAATTCTTCCGGGCTTTGCCCCGGCGCTAAGCCACGCTGCTGCAGCATGGTGCCCATCGCGCCGTCAAAAATAAGTATCTGCCCCATGCTCATGCCCTCTGTTCCTTTTCCATTTTGGATAAATCATACGGTGTTTCCTGATAAACATAATAGTTCAGCCAGTTGGCAAACAATAAATTGCCATGACTGCGCCACCGCACTACCGGCGCACAAGAGGGATCGTCATTGGGATAATAATTTTTCGGCACTGCAATGGGTTTTCCCTGGCTGACATCCCGCCGATATTCGGCGTCCAGCGTTAAGGGATCATACTCACAATGTCCCGACACAAACACCCGCCGACCATCTTTGCTGGCCACCAGATACACGCCTGCCTCCTGAGACTGGGCAATCAGCTCCAGTTCTTCCACTTTGACGATATCTTCTGCGCGAAACTCGGTATGGCGGGAGTGAGGCGCATAGAACATATCATCAAAGCCCCGTACGATAGGCCGCCGGCAAAGCACCTCGTGCTCAAATACGCCGAACCGTTTTTCCGGCAACGGATATTTGGGCACACCATAATAATGATACAGCGCAGCCTGCGCGCCCCAACAAATAAACATGGTGGAGAACACATTCTTATCGGCAAAATCAAAAATCAGCTTCAGTTCGTCCCAATAATTCACTTCCTGAAAGGACAACTGCTCTACCGGCGCACCGGTCACAATCATCCCATCGTACTGATTGTACTTGATATCCTCAAAATCCTTATAAAAGGTCTGCAAATGTTCTTCCGATACATTTTTGCTGACATGACTGGCCATACGAATTAAATCCACTTCCACCTGCAACGCCGTATTACTGATTAGACGCAGCAACTGCGTTTCCGTTACAATTTTTGTAGGCATCAGATTGACAATGGCCAGCCGCAATGGACGAATATCCTGGCTGAGTGCCCGCTGTTCATGCATTACAAAAATCTGTTCATTGGCCAGCGTTTCCGTGGCCGGTAACGCCGCCGGTATAATAACAGGCATTTCCCAATCTCCTCCTTCTGATTACATACTGTTATGTTAAATCTGTGCCAGCGCTTGTTCCAAATCGGCAATGATATCGGCGGCATCTTCAATACCAACCGAGAAACGAATCAAATCAGGGGCCACGCCAGCTTCTTTTAGCTGTTCTTCTGTCATCTGACGATGGGTATGGCTGGCCGGATGCAGCACACAGGTGCGAGCGTCAGCCACATGAGTTACAATGGCAGCCAGCTTCAGCTTATCCATAAAGGATACCGATACGTCACGGCCGCCCTTTAAACCAAAGCACAACACGCCGCAGGTGCCATTCGGCATATATTTCTGCGCCAGCTCATGGTATTTGTTGCCCGGCAAGCCAGCGTAATTCACCCAAGCCACCTTTTCATGGTTCTGTAAATATTCAGCTACCTTCAGCGCATTTTCACAATGGCGCGGCACACGCAGATGCAGCGTTTCCAGGCCCAAATTCAGCAAAAACGCATTCTGCGGCGAAGGGGTAGACCCTAAATCCCGCATGAGCTGCGAAGTAGCCTTGGTGATATAGGCCAGCTTGCCGAATTTCTGTGTATACACAATGCCATGATAGGATTCATCCGGCTCTGTCAAGCCGGTAAATTTATCGTGATACTGCTCCCAATCAAAATTTCCGCTGTCTACAATGCAGCCGCCCACCGATGTTGCATGACCGTCCATATATTTGGTGGTGGAGTGGGTTACAATATCGGCGCCCCATTCGATTGGCCGGCAGTTGATTGGCGTAGCAAAGGTGTTGTCCACAATCAATGGCACGCCATGGCTATGGGCCAAACGGGCAAACTTTTCAATATCCAGCACTGTCAGGGCCGGATTGGCGATAGTCTCTGCCACCACGCATTTGGTATTGGACTGAAATACTTTGGCCAGATTTTCTTCGCTGTCATCCGGATCTACAAAAGTGCAGTCAATTCCCAGCTTTTTCAGCGTTACGCCAAATAGATTAAAGGTGCCGCCATAAACAGCGCTGGAGCAAATTAAATGATCTCCTGCACCGCAGATATTCAGCACAGCAAAGAAATTGGCAGCCTGACCAGAAGAGGTCAACATAGCGGCCACCCCGCCTTCCAACGCCGCAATTTTAGCAGCCACAGCATCTGCGGTAGGATTTTGCAAACGGGTGTAAAAATATCCGTTATCCTCTAAATCAAACAGACGTCCCATCTGTTCGCTGGTTTCATATAAAAATGTGGTGCTCTGATAAATCGGCAGCACGCGCGGCTCCCCTTTTTTCGGTTCCCAGCCGCCTTGAATACAAATGGTTCCAGCAGTGCAATTTTTCAAATCCATCAATAATTCCTCCTCCAAAATAATTACATAGGTTATTCTACAGCAAGCCAGAATAACAAAAAAGCCATTTTCTTTGTGCTAGAAAATGGCTTTTGATTGCAAAACAATCCACTCCATTATCTACCAGACACTTTGTCTGCAGGATTTAGCACATTTCCAGCTATGCTGGCTGTTGCCGGGCTTCACAGGGCCAGTCCCTCCGCCGCTCTTGATAACAAAGACTCGCTTATTTAGTTGTTGTACCGTTTACTTTACCACAACCTGCAGCAAATGTAAAGATTTTTTCTAAGCGCGGGCCTTCCATTTTGGCACAATGGCTAACCCTTCGTATTCCTCCCGGGTCATGCCTAAAATCCATTGGTCGATATAACGCCCGTCAATAAAGGTGTGCTTACGCAGCTTTCCTTCTGCGGTAAACCCAAAGCTCAGCGCCGATTTCAAGCCCAGACGGTTGTTGTCGTTCACTTTGGAATAGCACTTTTCAAACCCAAAATGATAGAACACCACATCGGCCAGAACAATCATTAGGTCAACGCCAAAGCCGGCCAGACGGTTTTTTTCATCTGCAATGCCCAGTGCGATTTCCGCATGGCCGTTCTGCCGGTCAATGTCCTTAATGGACGCAATGCCGATGGCCTCTCCGTTCCGTTTATTTTTTACCACAAAATCAACACGCTCTGCACTGGGGTCGGTTACATCCTTCATTTTGCTGATTTCATCTTCAATCATATCCAACGAAACACTCATATAGCTGTCATACCAGTGCCGGAACTCCTTATTCATAAACCACTTCTGGAAGTAATACGCATCCTCTTTGGCTGGCTTTTGTAAAATGATTTTTCTTCCGGTAAACATTCCTGCCACCTCCAATGCCTTTCTTACGATATTTATCGTTATCCTTTATTTTATCCCACAAATGGCCGCAGGTCAACCATTTCACCGCGGAGAATCCATAGAAATACCGGAAAAAATTTCTAATGTAAACAAGCGCAGCCGTTCACAATAAAAATCACGGAGCTTGTGACAACCATCTGCAAAAAAACGCTGCGTTTTTCTATGGTTTCATGGTATAATAAATTCATATGTAACTATCTTATGGAACTGTATTCTCAAATAACGGAGGATTTCAATATGTCTTTTCAGACTCTACTGCCCAATCAGGCTATGGTACAAGCCTTAGCCCAGCAGGACATCACCGAGCCCACTGAAATTCAACAGCAGGTCATTCCGCTGCTGTTAGCGGGCCGCGATGTAATCGGTCAGTCTTACACCGGCAGCGGCAAAACGCTGGCCTATCTGTGTCCTATTTTATGCAACATAGACGCCACCGCCAAGCAAGTGCAGGCTTTAATTTTAGCGCCCACCCACGAGCTGGTCATGCAGATTTACCGCCAGGCACAGCAGCTTTGCCAGAACAGCGGATTAGAAATCGGCTGTCAGAGTATCATCGGCGAAGCCAATATCAACAATCAGATTGCCAAATTAAAAGAAAAGCCTCAGCTTCTTGTCGGTACGCCGGGGCGTATTTTAGATTTAATCAAGAAACACAAAATCAACTGCCAAACCATCCGCACTGTGGTTATTGACGAAATGGATAACCTGCTGGATAATACCAACCAGCAGACCGTGCTGGACATTCTGAAAAGTATGCTGCGAGACCGGCAATTGGCCGCATTTTCCGCCACCGCCAGCCAACATACCCTGGACCTATTAACCCAGCAGATGCACGACCCTGCCCTAGTAAAAATTGAGCAGCAGGCCAAAATGAATCCCAACATTGAACATTTTTATCTCATCTGCCAGCAGCGGGAAAAATTTGTGCAGCTCCGCAAGCTGTTGCATGCGCTGGACGAAGATGCGGAACGTATCCTAATTTTTATGAACGACGGTCCAGAACTGGATTTCTTGGTGGACAAGCTGAATTATCACAAAATCCGCACCTACAGTCTCCATGGCATCGTATCGAAAGAAGAACGGCAAAAAGCTATGGAAGACTTCCGTCGGGGAAAGATTAAAATTCTGGTTTCCTCCGATTTGGCCGCCCGCGGTTTGGATATTCCCAATATCACCCATATCATCAATATGGACTTTCCGGCCGAGCCCAGCGAATACATTCACCGGGCTGGACGCACCGCCCGCGGCAACCGCAAGGGCCAGTGCTACAGCATTGTCAACCCGCAAGAGCTGGCAGCGCTGCGCATCTATCAGCGGGAATTTGCCATTCAAGTGGCCCCTGTGCATCTGGTAAAAGGAAAAATACTCTCCGGCGCTACCAAAGAATACTACAAAGACCCGGAACGCAAAAAGAAACATACCGCCAAAAGCAACGATACCCATAGCTCCGGCAAAAAACATGATAAACAAGAAAAATCCAGCGTCAAGCCGCATAAAACGGCAGTCAAAACTGGGAAGCCAGCCAATAAAACAGGTGAAGGCTCCGCGCCAAAGCACAACAACAACACTCCAAGGCCTTGACAAGAACATCACAAAGGGCTGCTACAGGAAGATGCTTTTTCTCCTATAACAGCCCCTATTATGATGGTTCCGCAGCAATATCTATGCCGCCCGCTGCAAAAACACCGAAAATACGCTGCCCTGCCCCAGCTTTGACGCTACTTTTATATAACCGCCCTGACTGGCCAAAATTTGCCTGGTGAGATACAAACCAATGCCAACGCCTTCTTGGTCAGCCACTGCCGGAGAACGATAAAAACGGGCAAACACCTTTGCCTGTTCCACCTCGGCAATTCCCCTTCCATTATCGATCACATCAATCCGGCAAAACAACTCATAAGCACGAACCGCAACCTGTACCGTACCGCCAGCTTCCGTATATTTAACAGCGTTATCCACCAGATTTCCCAAGGCTTCCGCCGTCCATTTGGCGTCAAAAACCGCCGCTTCCGCTGTATCATCCACAATAAGCCGAATTTTCCGGGCTTCTGCCTTTGGCCCATATTGCCGCGCAATTTCCCGCAGTATGGGCTCTATCGGCTGCTCCACCGGATGCAGCGTCAGAATCCCTGTTTCCAGCCGCGACAGCTTTACCAGCGAAGCAATCAAAAAATTCAATTTTTCCGCCTGACCCTGCAGCGCCGCCACACAGTTTTTGCTCTCCTCCGGCAAATCCTGCTCCTGCAATAACTGCCCGTACAACAAAATATTGGCGATAGGCATTTTGGTCTGGTGAGAGATATCGGTAATCAACGCTTTGATTTTATCCTTCTCCGCCTGCACATGCTTGGCCGAAGTTTCTGAATAAGCCAAATAACGGGCCAGCTTGCTCTCTAATGCTGACATCATGCTCTCATCAAAGGTCTGCTCACAAAAGCTGCCGTTCATGGCTGCATCCAGCAACTTGTCCAGTCTGTTCAGCAGCCTGCGCTGGCGGTAATCACTCCAGCCGCTTACAGCCAGACACAACAGCAATGCCGCCAACATCAACAAAACCACATACCTAATGGCAATCATCGGCAGGCCCCTTCCACACATAACCGACGCCATATACCGTTTTGATATAATCGCCGGCCTTTAGCTTATCCCGCAGCCGCTTCACCGTTACCGACAGCGCGTTCTCGTCCACGTAAGCAGCACCGTCAATCCAGATTCGGTCCACTAGCTGCGCCCGCGACAAAGTAACGCCGCGGTTTTCCACCAATAGCCACAGCAGCTTTTGCTCCGTTTTGCTTAATTCCACCGGCATACCGTTGCGAGAAAACAGCATCCGCTCAAAATCAAACCGGAACGGCCCCAACTGCACAACGGGGCTTTCCCGTTCTGCGGACTCCGCACCGGCGCGGCGCAGCTGCGCATGAACCCTGGCCCGCAAAATGGCCAGGCTGAACGGCTTGGTGATATAATCATCAGCGCCATGCTCCAAGCCCATCACCACATCCATCTCCGTATCATTGGCAGTCAACAAAATTACTGGTATGGCGCTGCTTTGCCGCAACTCCTGCAAAAATTCCAGACCATTTCCGTCCGGCAAATTAACGTCCAGCAGCAATAAATCCGCCGCCTGTTCCAGCGCTTGCCGGGCCTGCCTCAAATCTAAGCAAGAAACAATGTCCATTTCCTCATTTTTTAACGCCAAGCACAATCCTCGATTTAAGTCGCGGTCATCCTCCACAATTACAAGCCGCTGCATAGCCTCACCTCACCGTAAACATTCTACCCGTATCATAGCATATTCCAGCCAAAATAAAAAGAGCGCCCCTTATCAAATGGTTCATTCATGCTATTCTGTAGATGATACTGTGAAAAGCAGTAT
>CABQBF010000082.1 GCA_902462325.1 uncultured Peptococcaceae bacterium | reverse complement strand
CCTGCAGCAATGCCGGCTCCATCCGCAAAGGCCAGTCCACCCAGCCAGTGTAGGCATCCTCTTTGTCCATCAACTTGCGATGAATTGCCGCAATTGTTTCCTGATTCTGCGCCCAGTCGGCCAAATCCTCCTGCACCCAGTAATCCAAATCCATCATAATGCTTTCACTTCATTTCTTGGTTTATTATCCTAACTGCATTCCTTACAGTTCCAAAATCAGAAAATAATTAATTTATTATAGCATAAAACCAGAATGCATACAATCACGGCTTTTTGTAACCGGCAAATTCTCTGCAAAAAAACGCTCATTTTGTCTGCTATGCTGATTAGCCTGTTATGTGTGCAGCAGATGTAATACTTTTACAATCTTTTTTTGTTCTCTCTATTTTTTCTTCGACAGTTTTGTCCAAAAGTATCACATGTTCTGCATAACGCTATTGGCTAAGCCAAAAAGTATTACACGACGTTTTACATTGCGCTACATTGTTGTAGGTCTATATCGCATTTTTATATCATATATACAAAAAATCGTGCTTTCTGCTATCGAAAACACGATTTCGTCATTTGGTTGTATCCTGTTGTTTTATCCGTTTATCTACTGACAATTGCCAATCCGGCGGAAACGCTGATACCGCTCTGCTAGCAGCACCTCTGTTGGTTTTTGCAAGGCTTCTGTAAATTGCTGATAGAGCATGGCTTTCACAGTGTTATACACGCTGCTGAAGTCTTTGGAGGAGCTTTCGGCAATGACCTGTTCTACCACACCTAATTCCAACAAATCCTGAGCTGTCAGCTTGAGATAACGGGCTGCCTCCTGCATTTTTTTGGAGTCCTTCCAAAGAATGCTGGCGCAGCCCTCCGGCGATATCACCGAATAGATAGCGTTCTCCAGCATCCAAACCTGATCGGCCACAGCCAAAGCCAACGCGCCGCCGCTGCCGCCTTCGCCGATTAACAGCGAAATGACCGGCGTTCTCAGCGTCATCATTTCCATTAAATTTTCAGCGATAGCCTGCCCCTGCCCCCGTTCCTCGGCGCCAATACCGCAGTAAGCGCCGGAGGTGTCTACCAGACAAAATACCGGACGGTGAAATTTTTCCGCCTGCTTCATCAAGCGCAGCGCTTTACGGTAACCTTCGGGATGGGCTGCGCCAAAATTGCGCCGAATGCTCTCCTGTAAGCCTCTGCCTTTTTCGATACCGATAACTGTTACCGGCAAATCGTGAATACGGGCCACACCGCCGATGATAGCACCATCGTCGGCAAAACGGCGGTCGCCGTGAAACTCCAGAAAATCTTCGGTTAAATTTTCAATAAAGTTCTGGCTGGTAGGCCGTCCTTTGGCCCGTGCCGCCTGCACGCGGCTATAAGGCTCGACTTTTTCTGAGGTTGTTTTCAATTCAGTCACGGCCTATCCCTCCTTCTGCATGCAAGCTTAACACAGTTGTTAAATAGCTTCTCTGCTTGTTACGAGACACAATGGCGTCTACAAAACCTTTTTCCAGCAAAAATTCAGCCCGCTGAAACCCATTAGGCAACTTCTGGCGAATGGTCTGCTCGACGACGCGAGGACCAGCGAAGGCCACTAATGCTTTTGGCTCGGCTAAGATAATATCGCCTTCCATGGCAAAGCTGGCTGTCACGCCTCCGGTGGTGGGATTGGTGAGTACCGTCACATATAGTAGTCCGGCGTCGCTATGTAATTTTACTGCGCCGCTGGTTTTGGCCATCTGCATCAACGACAAGATACCTTCCTGCATACGGGCGCCGCCGCTGACTGTATAACCGATAACCGGCAACCGCTGTTGGGTGGCATATTCAAAAAGCCGGGTAATCTTTTCGCCTACCACAGCGCCCATGCTGCCCACAATAAACCCAGGATCCATCACAAACAAGGCCACAGGATAACCGCCGATTTTTGCCGTACCACAAAGAACGCCTTCTAGTTCGCCGCTTTTCTGCTGAGCCGCAAGCAAT
Source organism: uncultured Peptococcaceae bacterium (assembly GCA_902462325.1). Classification (GTDB taxonomy): domain Bacteria; phylum Bacillota; class Peptococcia; order Peptococcales; family Peptococcaceae; genus UBA7185. Next base: position 9,161 of record CABQBF010000082.1, on the reverse strand, counting down.
TTTTCATCATAACCGGGAAACTCCAGCCTGTTCACAGGCTGGAGTCCGGCGTCCAACTCCTGAAAGCTGTCGGTATCCACCAACAATTGAATGCGCCGCCGGGCCTGCAGCTTAAAATGATAACTGCACTTCGGGCAAACAAAGCAGTTTTCTTCTACCTCGGCTTTTAACAAGGTCTGCTTACATTCGGGACAGGACACATACATATCATCGGGCACCGACGGACGCTGCTGCTTGCTTTCTCCCTGATACTCCAATTCATTCTTCGGTTTTCGGAATAAACTTTTTTTCAGCATAATGGTTCCTCACTTTCTGTTTAGAAGTTCAGCCGAAAATGTTCCATAAAGTCTGTGTAGTAATCGCCCTGAATAAACCGTTGATCTTCTAAAATACTCAGTTGCAAATCACTGTTAAAAGCTACGCCTTCAATCACCAGCTCACACAAAGCCGCTCGCATTTTGCGAATGGCTTCCTCCCGTGTTTTGGCGTGTACAATCAGCTTGCCAATCATCGAATCATAAAAGGGCGGTATCTGATAATCCTGATAAATGGCTGTATCAAACCGCACCCATGGCCCGCCCGGAATGTGCAGCGTGGTAATCCGTCCGGCACAGGGACGAAACGCCTGCGTGCTGTCCTCGGCATTAATGCGGCACTCGATGGCGCAGCCCTCCACCCGTGCTTCTTCCTGGGTGATGGACAGCGGAATGCCTGCAGCAATGCGGATCTGCCATTTTACCAAATCAATGCCAGTTACCATTTCGGTTACAGTATGCTCTACCTGCAGACGGGTGTTCATCTCCATAAAATAAAAGTCGCCTTGCGCTGTTACCAAAAATTCTAATGTTCCGGCATTTTCGTAATGCACTGCTTTGACTGCCTGCACAGCAGTTTCCTGCATACGCTGCCGCGTTGCTTCTGACAACGCCGGCGACGGACTTTCCTCCAACAGTTTCTGATTTTTGCGCTGAATGGAGCATTCCCGCTCGCCTAAACAAATCACGTTGCCTTCTTTATCGGCCAAAATCTGTACTTCCACATGTTTAGCCGGATACAAAAATTTTTCCAAATAAACAGCGCCGTCGCCGAAAGCGTTCTCTGCCTCAGCGCTGGCTGTTTTATAGGCAGCAGAAAATTCTTCGTGACTGTTGACCCGGCGAATCCCCCGGCCTCCACCGCCGGACCGGGCCTTAATCAACAATGGATAGCCGATTATATCGGCAGCAGCAAGGGCTTCCTCCAGCGTTTCCATCACATCGCCGCCGGGAATTACCGGCACACCAGCATCCCGCATGGTTTTGCGGGCCTGGTCCTTATCGCCCATTAAACTGAGAATAGACGCATCAGGCCCTATGAAAACCAAATTGCATTCCTGGCATAGCGCTGCGAATTTGGGATTTTCCGAGAGCAAGCCGTATCCGGGATGAATGGCTTCGGCTCCCGTTACCATGGCAGCCGACAAAATGGCCGTCATGTTCAGATAGCTATCCTTAGCCTGTGCCGGACCGATACAGATGCTTTCATCGGCCAAGCTGACGTGTAATGCCTCTCTGTCAGCCTCTGAATAAACTGCAACGGTAGAAATGCCCATCTCCTTGCAGGCTCGAATGATGCGCACCGCAATCTCGCCGCGGTTGGCAATTAATATTTTTGAAAACATAGCACCAATCTCCTAAAAGTCTATCATACAGACTGCCATTACTTTTTCCCATCGGCAGGCAATAGCGCAAAAGAAAATTCTCCCGTCAGGCATACTTTGCCATTGACGGTGCCCGTGCCTTTGGCAAAATAGAAAGGCTTTTTCACCCGCTGTAAGCTGCACTCCATACGAATGGTATCGCCGGGCAGCACTGGATGCTTAAATTTTACATTATTCAAGCCGGTATAATAGGGCGTCATGCCTTGGCTGTTACCGTTTTCCCCCATCAGCACACAGCAGGTCTGAGCCATAATTTCACAGAGAATGACACCTGGCACCACCGGATTGCCGGGAAAATGTCCTTGCAGGAAATATTCGTCGCCCCGCACAGTATAAAAACCTTCCGCTGTAGTTTCATCCAGCAGATTGGCTTCATCAATCAAGAGCATGGGCTCCCGGTGGGGCAGAATTTTTTTGATTTCATCACGTTTCATGCTGCATCCTCCTAAGCCAGATAAAACAAAGGCTGGCCATATTCTACGACCTGACCGTTTTCCGCGCAGATTTGAGTAACCACGCCGTCTTTTTCGGCGGTAATTTCATTCATTAGCTTCATCGCCTCTACAATGCACAACACGTCGCCTTTTTTCACGGTGCTGCCCACCGTAACGAAGGGCTCGTCTTCCGGCGAAGCCGCCGCATAAAACACACCTACCAACGGACAGGTGACTGCGCTGCCTTTTGGCTGCGGCGCTGGTGTCGGCTCTGCCGGCGCAGTTTTCTCAGCGGTTGATTCCATCGAAACCGGCACGCTGATTGGGGCAACCTGCCCAACCGCTGCCGCATAATTTTTTTCCAGCCGCACGCTGTCATTGCCCTGGCTCACCTCTAAAGAGGTCAGCGTAGACTGCTCTAACGCCTGAATCAGCTCTTTAATTTCTTCTATTTTCATAAAGCATGACTCCTATGGTTCAAATTTGCGAAAAGCCAGGCAGCCGTTATGTCCGCCAAAGCCCAGGGACGTAGAAATTCCTAGTGTAACAGCAGCCTGCACTGCCTGATTGGGCGTATAATTCAAATCGCACTCAGGGTCTGGCTCCACATAACCGATGGTGGGCGGAATGATCCCATTCTTTAAGGCTAAAACAGTGGCGATGGCTTCCACGCCGCCAGCCGCCCCCAGCATATGGCCGGTCATAGATTTGGTGGAACTGATATGGGCCTTGCGAGCTGCAATTTCACCCAGCGCTAGCTTAATAGCTTTCGTTTCGGTTTTATCGTTCATCGGCGTGCTGGTGCCGTGGGCGTTGATATAAATTTCATCTGCCTCGCTGATACCAGCTTCTTCTGCCGCCATCAGAATGGCTCTGGAACTGCCCAAAGCATCCGGATCAGGCGCAGTCATATGATGGGCGTCATTGGTATTGCCATAGCCGCATACCTCACCGTAAATATGGGCGCCCCGCGCTGCGGCATGTTCATATTCTTCCAGCACCACAACGCCGGAGCCTTCGCCCATCACAAAACCGCTGCGCCGTTTATCAAAGGGAATGGACGCACTGTCTGCATCAGGATTTTGCGTCAATGCCATGCAGTTGGTAAAACCGGACACGGCCAGTGTCACGATGGTGGCTTCCGTACCGCCGGCAATAATCGCATCGGCATAGCCATGCTTGATAGTGCGATAGGCTTCACCGATGGCATTGGTGGAGGTAGCACAGGCTGTCATAATTGGCAACGACGGGCCTTTGGCCTGAAATTTGAGCGCCACATTGCCGGACGCCATATTGCCAATCATCATGGGAATAAAAAATGGCGACGTGCGGCTGGGACCTTTCTCCAACAATTTTTCCGACTCAGTCAAAAATGTTTGCATACCGCCGGTACCGGTACCGATATACACGCCCAAACGGAAGGGATCAATATTTTCACCGCTTTGCAGCCCGCTGTCGGTCATAGCCTGTGATGCTGCAGCCACAGCATATTGGGAGAATTTGTCCTGCTTGCGAGCCTCCTGTTTATCCATATACAGCAGCGGATTAAAATCCTTCACTTCCGCTGCCAGCTTCACCTTATATGCGGCAGTATCAAAAGCGGTAATTGGCCCGATACCGCAGGTTCCCGTAACCAAACTATTCCAAAAGGACGGCACATCATTGCCTACTGGCGAAATAACGCCCATCCCTGTTATTACAACACGTTTCATGTAAACCTCCTATTCCGCAGCCAACTGCTGCGCATAGCCCTCAGCCAGTTCCTGCAGCAAGGCAGGCACTGTGAGAATTTTATCAATGCGATAGCCATTCGCGCCCACGAAAGCAAAGCCCTGATCCAGACGGCCATGCACCGCATGAAGCAGCGCTGACGAAATGCAGTAGGGACTGGCTTCCTCTTTGCAAGTGGTAATACAATGCCGCGCACAAACCTTGGGCCGTTTCAAACCTGCTTTGGCCTGTGCCAGAAAATCATTAAAAATAGCCCGTCCCGGCAAGCCTACCGGGCTTTGAATAATGGCAATGTCTTCCTGGCAACAATTCAGATAAGCCTGCTTAAAGGCATCGGCAGCGTCGCATTCTTCAGTAGCCACAAAGCGGGTAGCCATCTGTACAGCATCTGCGCCCAACCGCTGCATGTTGTAGATATCGGCGCCGGTGTAAACACCGCCAGCGGCAATCACCGGAATGGATTTGCCTGCCTCTGCACCAATCTCTTTGGCAGCTTTCACCACCTGCGGCAGCAAGGCCTCCAACTGATAATCTGGATGGTCAATTTCTTCTAAAGCAAAACCCAGATGTCCGCCGGCCTTAGGGCCCTCCAGCACAAAAGCGTCCGGCGCATAGTGATATTTGCTCATCCAGCGCTTGGCAATTAATCTGGCAGCCTTAGCCGACGATACAATGGGCACCAGCTTAGTTTTGGCCCGTTCTGTCAGGCAAGCGGGCAGATTAAGCGGCAAGCCTGCACCGGCAAAAATAATATCAGCCCCTTCTTCAATGGCTGCCCGGGCTGTTTCGGTAAACTCCCGGATGGCTACCATAATATTGACGCCCAGCACACCCCTAGTCTGCTGGCGAGCTTTGCGCAATTCCTGCCGCAACATGGTGATATTGTGGCTGTCGCCTTCTTGTGCTTCTATCTCACAGGGCAAACCCAGATAGCCCAAGCCTACCGCTGAAAGCACACCAACGCCACCCTGGTTGGCCACTGCTGCAGCCAGCCTGCGCCCAGAAACGCCAATGCCCATACCGCCCTGCACAATAGGAACCGGCACCTGCAAATCGCCGATGGCAAAGCCCGCTCCCGGCCACTTAAATGTAAATTCCTCCATCGACCTTGATGACCTCCCCTGTGATATAACTTGCCAGCGGACTGGCTAAAAAGACCGCTAAATGGGCAATATCCTCCGGCTGTCCCATCCGTTTCAATGGAATCGCGCCGATAACTGCCTCTTTCTGTTTATCACTGAGCTGCTGGGTCATATCGGTAGTAATAAATCCCGGCGCAATGGCATTGCAGGTAATCCCGCGGGCTGCCAGTTCTTTGGCCGCCGTTTTGGTCAATCCAATCAGGCCCGCTTTAGCCGCCGCATAATTGGCCTGCCCCGCATTACCCATCATGCCTGATACCGAAGCGATATTGATGATAGTGCCCTGCTTCCGCTTTAAAAAATGTGCGCCTGCATGCTTCATCATATGAAACGCACCCTTCAAATTGGTGGCAATCACGCGGTCAAATTCTTCTTCTTTCATCATCAGCAATAAATTATCTTTGGTGATGCCGGCATTGTTGACCAAAATATCTAACTTGCCAAAATGGGCAATGGCCGCTTTCACCGCATCACTGCACTGCTGATAATCGCTGACGTCACAGCGATAGGCCTGCGCGTCGCGGCCCAATGCGCGGATTTCTGCGCAAACCGCTTCTGCCGCTTGCTCGTTGGAGCTATAGCAGATAGCCACATCAGCGCCATTCCGAGCCATTTCCAGAGCAATGGCTCTGCCAATGCCCCTGGAGGCTCCTGTTACAAACGCAATTTTATCTTTTAACATTTGGCATACCTGCCTTTATCCTCGACTCTGCTGCAATGCTGCCAAGTCCTCTAAATTTTCTGCTTTATAAACCTGGGCATTGGCAGTTATTTTTTTCACCAGACCGGATAAGGTTTTGCCCGGTCCTACTTCCACAAAACAATCTACGCCGTCAGTTAGCATCTGCCGGATAGTTTTCACCCACTGCACCGGATGATTGACCTGACTGGCTATTAAGGCTCTGGCTGCAGCAACCGTATAAGGCTGTGCTGTGCGATTGGCGTAGACAGCGCAGGTTCCTTCCTGCACCGCCACCGTCTGCATATAGTCGGCCAACGCTTCTGCCGCACTGTCCATATAGGGGCTATGGAAAGCGCCGCTGACTGCCAACGGCACTGCTCTGCCCCCAGCCGCCTTCACATCGGCGGCAAAAGCCTGTAGTTGCTCCGGCTGTCCTGCCACTGCAGTCTGCTCAGGACTATTATAATTGACCGGAAACACATCACTATAGGGCGCAGCCAATTCTATAACGCGCTCCGCCGGCAATTTTAGCACTGCCTGCATACTGCCTGGATGCTGCTCGGCTGCTTGCTGCATCACCGCCGCCCGGCGGCATACCAAAGCAAAAGCTTGCTCCAAATCCAATAGACCGGCAAACGCCAGCGCTGGAATTTCGCCCAGCGAAAACCCTGCCACCGCGTCCGCCCGAATACCGGCCTGCTCTACAGCCTTTGCGATGGCATAATCCACCGCAAATAGGCAAGGCTGGGTGTTCAGCGTGAGGGACAATTCCTCTTTGCTGCCGGTAAAGCACTGTTGCATAGTGCTGGGCCGCTGCTGCTCCAGCTTCACAAAAACTTCCCGCGCCGCTGGATTTTGTTCATAAAAATCTTTTCCCATGCCGGGATACTGGGCCCCCTGACCGGCAAAAAGCAGTGCTATTTTACCCATGGGCAACCCCCCGTCAAAATCTGTTCCGTCTGTGCCATAATGGTGTTTACAATTTCGGCTGCTGTATGTTCTTCATGAATCATACCAGCAATCTGTCCGCACATAAAGGAACCCTTCTGCACGTCGCCTTCCACTGCAGCCCGCCGCAATGAGCCGGCGCCGAACTGTTCCAACTGCCCATCGGCAACGCTGCTGTCATATTCTAGCTTGGCATACGCACGGGAAAAGGGATTTTTCAACACGCGCACTGGATGACCCAACCGTTTGCCAGTGGTCATCGTATCAATATCCTTGGCTTTCAGCACCTTTTCTTTATAATTCTGATGCACATTACACTCTTTGGCTACCAAAAAAGCCGTACCCATCTGCACACCAGCGGCACCCAGATAAAATGCCGCCGCCACGCCGCGACCATCGGCAATCCCACCGGCGGCAATGACCGGCACATCTACCACATCACAAACCTGCGGCACTAGCACCATGGTGGTCAACTCGCCTACGTGGCCGCCGGATTCGCCGCCTTCTGCAATCACAGCGCTGGCGCCATTGCGTACCACCAACTTGGCCATAGCAGTGGAAGCCACTACTGGAATCACCTGAATGCCCGCCGCCAGCCAATCTTTCATATATTTGGACGGATTTCCCGCGCCAGTGGTCACCACTGCCACCTGTTCCTCCTCCACAATATGGGCCACTTCTTCCACATGGGGACTGGCCAGCATAATATTTACGCCAAAAGGCTTATCTGTCAGCGATTTTGCTTTGCCAATCTGTTCCCGTACCCAGTCGCCACCGGCATTCATAGCAGAAATAATTCCTAAACCGCCGGCATTGGATACTGCCGCTGCCAGCTCCGCATCGGCAATCCATGCCATACCGCCTTGCAGCACCGGATACTGAATGCCCAGCAAATCGCAAATTGGTGTCTGAATCATAACTGTCACCTATTTCGCTGCGTCGATGGCTTTTACAACGTCACCAACAGTTTTCATATCTTCCGTCATTTCCAAAGAGATGCCGAAAGCATCTTCCATGTTCATAACCAGTTCTACCGTATCCAACGAATCTAAGCCCAAATCGTCCCAAGTGCTTTCTGCTGTGATTTTATCTGCTTCTAAATCTTTTGCTTCTACCAAAATTTCTACCACTTTATCCAATGTACTCATGTTTCGTTTCCTCCTGAAAATAAATTATTTATTCCAGCGCAAAATACATGCGCCAGTTGTCAGTCCGCCGCCAAAAGCGGTCAGAACCAGCAAATCACCTTTTTGAAATCTGCCCGCCCGATTTTGCTCATCCAGCAAAATGGCCACGCAAGCCGCGGATGTATTCCCCCGCAGCGCAATATTGGTCAAACATTTTTCCTGCGGCATCTTCAAACGGCTCACTGCCGCGTCAATGATGCGAATATTAGCCTGATGGGGCAATAGATAGGCAATCTCCTCCTTACGCACACCAGCTCTTTGCAGCACCTGTTCCACAGTCTGCACCATAGAAGTTACTGCAAAACGGAACACTTCCTGCCCATCCATCACCAGATAAGACGTCTGGTGATGCTCCTTCGCCTGATAAAACGGACTGTTGCCCCAGCCATTTGGCACATAAAGCGGCGCAATATCACCCTTGGCGCCAAGCTGAATGGTCAGTAAATCATCGCCCGGCCCCAATACGGCGGCTCCAGCACCATCGCCAAACAGCACGCAGGTGCTGCGTTCCTGCCAGTCGACCAGTTTGGACATGGCGTCAGCTCCCACCAGCAAAATCTTTTGCTGCGGATTGCGAGCAAAATAACCAGCGGCAATATCCAAGCCATACAGAAACCCACTGCAGGCCGCATTCACATCAAAAGCCGGACAACGGGCGCCCAAACGCATTTGCAGCACACAAGCCAAAGACGGCGTGGCGTAATCGGCGCTGATGGTAGCGCAGATAATCAAATCCAGCTCATTGGCCTGACAACGGCTATCTTCCAAAGCTTGCAACGCCGCCTGATACGCCAAATCGGTCAGACTTTCACTGCTGCACACCTGTCGCTGTCCAATGCCAGTGCGGCTGCGAATCCAATCATCGCTGGTATCTACCATACGGGATAACTCTTCATTGGTGACAATTCGCTCAGGTAAAGCGCTGCCTGTTCCTAAAATTGTGAAACTCATGCTTCATTCCTCGTTTCAAGTTTTCGCTTGAAAAATTTGTTCAGATTTTTCATGGCTCGCACCAGAATTTCTTTTTCGTCCTCCGACATGCCCTCGCTCACATTGCGCACCATGTTTTCATGAAAATACAAATGCCCTGCGTTTACCTTGCGGCCCAACTTGGTCAGCTTTACAAAAACCTGCCGGCCATCCTGCTCCGAGCGGATTTTTTCTACATAACCTTTTTTGACCAGCTTATTCACCGCAATTGTCACCGACGACAGCGTAATTTTCAAATCCGCCGCCAAGGCGCTGATGCTTCTGCCCTGCTCCTCATTTTTCGAAACCGCTTCCAGCATGTGCAGCTCGCTGATGGACAAATCACCCTGCGCCGCCATACTAGCCGCC
>CABQBF010000081.1 GCA_902462325.1 uncultured Peptococcaceae bacterium | reverse complement strand
AGCGGGCGTGGCGGAATTGGCAGACGCGCTAGATTCAGGTTCTAGTGGGAGCAATCTCGTGGAGGTTCAAGTCCTCTCGCCCGCATTTTTGTAAGAGTTCGAGAAATCGGGCTCTTTTTTTGTTTAATATGCTTTTTCAGTTACAATTTATATTTTTAGGCTAACGGTAGATAATTCTATAAGCGGGGGAGGCGGTATACATGACGGTTTTGCTGTTATCTATCAGACCACAGGCTGCGCAGCAAATTTTACAGGGGAGCAAAAGCTATGAATATCGGCGTTGTTGTCCTTCCAAGAATGTGACAACGCTCTTGTTGTATGTGACAGCTCCGGTACAGCGTGTGGTAGCCAGTGTGGAGGTGTTATCCTGTTTGCAGGGTATGCCTGAGCAACTGTGGCAGCAAACAGCGGCGGGGGCCGGCGCTACCAAAGAACAGGTGCTGTGCTATCTACAGGGCTGCACAAGAGCCTGCGTATTGGAACTGGGCGCTGTACATCGTTTTGCTTTGCCGAAAACACTGGAAGCCTACGGAGTACGCCAAGCACCCCGTTCTTTTGTTTATTTGCCGGAAGATGTTTGATAGGAAACCCGATGAAGTGGAGTTTGGGAATTTGATGAAGATTTTTTCCAGTGTTGTGAAGAGTCTTTACCGTATTTTATTTTTATGGTATTATAATTGTAACAGCGGAGTATCCGCTGAAAAATGACACTGGAAAGAGAGGATTCTCATGAAAAGAGCCTTATCTATTTTATGCATCCTGTTTTTGTCTATGGGCTTGGTGTTGGGCGGCTGCAGCAACAATAATCAGGAGCAGGAACAGCAGCAACAAGAAGAACAGCAAACTTCAGGAGAGATTTCTACTTTAACTGGCGAGTTTCAAGGTCTGGCAGACAGTCATAGCGCAGAAGTGATTGTGGACGGAGAAGCCCAGGCTTATCAATTTTTTGACGAAGACGTTGCCGCTGCCTTGGAAACAATGGAAACCGGAACTACCATTCAATTTGATGTGGAAACTGACGCCGAAAGTGATTTGCAGACGATTGTAAAGCTGTATGACGCACCGGCAGAAGGATAAACGATAGCTGAAGATTTATATGTAAAAAGAAAAACAGGGAACACACAATTATGATGCGTTCTCTGTTTTTTGTATTTTTTGATATAACTTGTTTTATAGAGTTCCAAGACAATATCTTGTTTCCATGTGTTAAATGGGGTATGGTTACTGGGAGCGGGCTAGGAAAAGCAGCCTAGTTATCACTCTTAAAAAAATGGTTTAACATATCAATAATATTTTTCGTCACTTGTTCAATATTTTTGTTATATAGGGTTCTATTTCTCATTAGAAAGAATGTGCAAACGGACATATTAGAAAGCGGTTTCATGAGCATTGTATGAGAGTCGGGATATAAAAGAGAAAAAATTTTTTCTGTGGATATGCCAATTGCATTTCTATCTTCGATTAACCGTTTCTGGGTTTCCATATCGTTTGTCATAACAGAAGTGATGTTGCTTCTATTCATATTAAAATACGAATAATAGGAGCTTGTAAAATCAACATAAAGATTAGATGGACTTTTTTCGTCAATGACAGGAATATCTGCATAAATCGAATGCTTGCTGACGGTAGCGACAACATTATCTTCAAATAAAGGGAACACTTCTAATTCTTTTGGTAAGATTTGTTTAAAAAGTGCGATGTCGCTATTCATTATTAATATAATAGAAAGTTGGATACGACCTTCTTGTAAATAAGAGATGGATTCTTCAATGCTGGTTTCATAAATACTTAAGTTCATAGTAGAAATAAAGGGAAAAATGCGTTCGATAAATACTTTAAAAAAGAGGGGATTTACTGTAAGAATGATTTTATTATTACTTCTGAGATAATTGCGTTTTAATTCAGTAGCACACGTCAGTACATCATCATAAGAATTAAGAAATGCGACTACTTTTTCATAAAAAACTTCCCCATTTTTCGTTAAAGACACGCCTCGTTTGTTTCGCGTTAGTAGAGGAATTTCCACCTCTCTTTCTAAATTTTTGATAGAATCTGAAATGCCTTGTTGTGACACAAAAAGATTTTTCGCTGCCGAACTGATGGAACCAGTACGCACAACTTCTGCAAAATATTGCAATTGTTCAATACGCATATCAATCACTACCTAATATTAAAGATATATTTATTATTATATCACAAGTAGGGCATAAGAGCTATGTTTTGCCATATTTTTTCTGTAGAAATGTTGCTATAGAGGTTCTAATACAAGTTGGACTTGAACTTTAACAAGCAGGCACTGTTTTACATGAAATATTAAAATAAATATAATAAAAATATGAAATAGATGCGCGCATATTGGTTCATAAAAAAATCTAACTTGATGGAGATGGGAAATATGAAAAACGCCAATAAAGTGTTAGTAATTGGGATTGACGGTATGGATCCCTGTTTATCCAAATATCATATGGAACAAGGACACATGCCTAACTTGAAAAAATTATTAGAGGCAGGTTCTGCCAGAGAAGATATGGTGTTATTAGGTGGTCAACCGACAATTACACCGCCAATGTGGACTACTTTAGCCACAGGGGCTTATCCGATGACACATGGCATTACAGACTTCTGGAGACAGGACCCGAACCATTTGGATTGCTTAAATTATGCCCTGGATTCTAGATTATGCACAGCAGAACAGATTTGGAATGTAACTGCAGAAGCAGGTAAGAAAACATTGGTAATGCATTGGCCCGGTAGTTCTTGGCCTCCAACTTCTACTAGCGAAAATTTGTTTGTTATTGATGGTACCAATCCAGAAGGGATTTGTATGGGTACTGGTGAAGTGGAGCATGAATATATTGCAGCAGCAAATGTAACGATTCCAGAAGTGACCTATCGTGCTAGAGCTGGCACTACCCAGATGATGTGTGTCGTAACAGACCTTGAAGTAAAAAATGAGGCTACTTTTGACGGAGGTGATGCGTTAGATGTCGCAGTTATGCCAGAAATCAAATTAGTTCGTTTTGAACCAGACCCTGTAGAGGGAACTTCTCAAGCAACAGTAACCTTAGATGCAAGTTTATCCCCAATAAAAGATGCTGCGAAGTGGAACTTTGCCATTCCAGAAGATGCAAAAGAATTGACCATTCTTTTCTCCAAAGGTTTAATTCGCCGTCCAGCTTTGTTGTTAAAGAATGATGAAGGAAAATACGATACCTTAAAAATATATAAAAACAAAAAAGATGAAAACTGTATCGTAACGATGAAAAATGGGGAATTTGTAGAAGGCGTTGTAGATGAGGCCATTAAAGATGAGAAACATTATCAGGTTGTCCGCAATATGCGTGTATTAGATATTGCAGAAGACGGCAGCGGTATGCGGATGTGGATTTCTGCAGCGATTAATATTCATGATGATTCGGTATTTTTCCCAAAATCTTTACACCAAGATATTATTGAAAACGTCGGTTATCCGATGCCCGTAAGTAATATCGGCGGGCATGACAAACAGTTGGTATTAGATTGCATGCAGGAAAACTGGATGCGTACCATGCGCTGGTGGGCAGATGCAATTCATTATATGATTGAGGAAAAGGGTGTAGAAGTTGTTTTCTCCCAAATTCATAATGATGATGCGGAAAAACACAATTTCATGCCGTTAATTCGTGAAGATAGTAAATATAGAAGTTTGCCAGTAGAAGATTATCTGGAATTCCTTGTGAATATCAGCAAACAGAATGACTATTATATTGGTCGATTCTTGCATTTGTTAGATGAAGGTTGGACAATTTTCTTAGTGTCAGACCATGGTTTGGTTACTTCCGAAAAAGGCTTGTCGCGCTATACGCCACAAATTTTCTTAAATGGTGATTATATGAGAGAATGGGGCTTTACAGAATTTTTACGCGATGAAGATGGGAAATTGCTGCCAGAAGTTGACTGGTCTAAGACAAAAGCGGTTGCCACCAGAATGAACTCCATTTATATTAACCTAAAAGGTCGCTGGGATACCGGTATTGTAGAGCCTGAAGACAAATATGCTTTGGAAGATGAAATTATTGCAAAATTGTATTCTGCACGCGATGAAAAGGGCCGTGCAATTGTTTCTCTGGCATTGAGAAATAAAGATGCTGTATTGCTTGGTTTGGGAGGCCCAGAATGTGGAGATATCGTAATGATTCAGGCCGAACAGAACTTGATGGATCATGGAGATGGATTGTCGACCGCATTAGGGTTAAATCATACATCACTGTCCCCAATCTTTGTAGCAGCAGGACAGGGGATTAAAAAAGGTTTCACAACAAAACGTGTAATCAGAGAAGTTGATGTGGCGCCGACAATTGCATGGCTTATGGGTTTACGTATGCCAAGAGAATGTGAAGGTGCGCCTGTTTATCAAATTGTTGAAGATTAATAAAAAGTCAATGTGAAGGAATAAACAGGTAAATAGTAGATAGAAATCTATACATTTCTGATACAAAAAACAATAATGTAACTGGTGGAGATATGGAGTAAAAACTCTATATCTCCACTTTTTTGTTACATAATTTTACAAATCTGAATTTTCTTAAATTCTATACTTAATACAACACTTATTTAAAGTAAGAGACTTCTAAGGAGGGATTGATTATGACCGAACAGACGAAATTAACACCTAGTTATTTAATTCATAGTTTTATATGTATTGCACTGATGGTTGGGGTTGGTTTTTTACCGCCAATTGGGGGTATCACACCATATGGTATGGATATTTTAGGAATTTTTCTGGGCTCCATTTACGGTTGGGTATTTGTTGATTTTATTTGGCCAAGCTTTTTTGGTATGTTAATGTTAGTGGTTGTTGGTTATGGCACTACAGCAGAAGTGTTTAAAGCTGGTTTTGGTGATAGTATTGTTCTGAATTTATTTTTAACAACAGCATTTTTCGCGTTTATTTCAAAAACAGGTCTGATGACCTTTTTGGCAAATCGTATTGTAAGTGTTAAAATTTGTGTTGGTAGACCGTGGGTTTTAATAGCATCATTTTTCTTCATTGCTTCTTATGTTGCAGGGTTTACCAATAATGTTGCATGTACGTTATTGTTGTGGAGTATTGTTTATAGTATTGCCAAAGAATTGGGTTATAAACCAGGAGATAAGTTGATTACCTACCTGATTTCTGGTATCGTATTTTTTGCAGTATGGTCGATTGCCTTATTCCCATTTTTGCCATGGTCGCAGGTTTGTATCGGTTTAATGAGTAATATGGTTGATTTTGGAGCATATTCACAACTGGGCTGGATTGTTACAGGGCTTATCCTGCCTATTCTCACCATTCTCGGTTATATTGCAATAGGAAAGTTTATTTTTAAAATTGATACTTCAAGATTTGCACTGCCAGAAGCCCGGTTGAACGAGATGCGGTCGGTAAAACTGGGGACTTCCGAAAAAGTCGGTATAGTCTATCTGTTAATTTTCTTAGTCGTTGTCATTGCTCCGAGCTTTTTACCAAAAACATGGCCAGTGATTGCAATTTTTTCTGACTGGGCCATCGTCGGTGCTTGTTCTTTATGTTTTATTGGTGTTTGTTTTATGAAAAATGAGAATGGTGTTGCAGTGAATAAGTTTGGCGATATGGTTTATCAGGGTGTAAGTTGGGACATGATTATTTTGATGATTGCGACTGTTCCAATTTGTGCGGCAATGGAAGCTGGCGAAACGGGTATTATGGTTACAGTTATGACAGCGGTAACGCCATTCCTGTCCTCTTTAAGCCCAGTTATTCTTGTTGCAGCTATTGTTCTGTTTTTCATAACAGTTACACAGTTTGCCCATAATTTGATTTTGCTGCTGGTATTTGGTCCAGTTTTGTGTCAATTTGTTTCAGTTGCCGGTATTCCGCCAATTGTGTTTGCTTGTATCTTTGTAATCTGTTTGCAGTCTGCAATGGCAACACCTGGTGCAAGTGCTAACTCTGCGATGTTGTTCGGTAATATTGAATGGATTGACAAAAAAGATGCGATGCTGATGGGTTGGCTTTTTGTTGTAATGATGGCAATATTATTAATTGCAGTTGTTCTGCCAATTAATTTGTTGCTTAATTGAGTGATTCTTTAAAATAAAAGGAATTGGTTGCTCATACACATAACAGAACTTTAACTGGCGAGTTCTAAGAGTTGGCGATAGCCTTCACAAAATGTACAAAAATAACAGGATGGACACATTTATTACAAAGGTGTCCGTCCTGTTTTGGTTTACGTGAAACTTTTTACAGCAATAAATCTAGCACCAGGCCGGAGATGGCGGCGGCCAGGAAGGTGCAGAGAATGGCTAAAGCGGTGCGACGGTTGCGCTTTTGCAATAGCACCAGATAGCTAAATCCGGCGGAGGAGCCTAAACCGGCTATGATGGCGCCGAAGGACAGGGTTCCCTGCAAAAACAGGGTAGTCAATAAAATAGAAGTACCGCAGCCGGGAATTAAACCAACCAGAGCGGCCAAAATGGGCTGCCAGAGGCTGTCGGATAGCAACAGCGCGCCGATGCGTTCTGCGCCTAACAGGCTGGTGATCAGGTTGATAATTAGCATGGTAAGGAATAAATAGGCAGTAATATACATGGTATGCTGTAAAACATGAAAAAACGAGAAGGTTTCCGTTTTTTCGTGATGGCATTCTTCAGTCATCAGCACCGGCTGCAAGGCGTGATAACGGCGGTAGCGCAGCCAGGTGAACAGCCAGAAGCAGTAGCCCCAGAAAAGGGCGATAAAAATTTTGCAGACAATCAGACGCAATACGGTGGAAAACTGGTCGGGATGAGCCAGCAGAATGGGTAGCGCCTCGTCGGAGGTGGCCAAAAATACAGCAATTAACGCGCCGCCGCTGATGCGTTTATAATTGAACAGAGTGGCAGCCGCAGCAGAAAAGCCGCACTGCGGGATGCAGCCTGCAATGGCGCCCAGCAAAGGGCCGACAGGGCCGGTGAGCAGATGGGCGTAGTTGGACAAATCCATACGGTGTTCCAGAAGCTCCAGCAGCACATAAACGAACAGCAAGAGCGGAAAAATTTCGATGGTGTCAAGGGCAGTATCAAGCAAAATGTCGAGCCAGTCAATCACGGTGGGTTCATCCTTTCTGAAAAGTTCTTTCTATTATACACTTTTTGGAAGATAAATCCAACTATTTTTTTCAAATTGGGGAAGAACGAAGGGCCTTTTGTATAAATGGGGATTATGCAAGCGGATAAAAGGAATCAATGTATAAAGTTTGTAAAAGAAAAGGGGAAAGCAGACAGAATGTGCTATAATAAAAAACCGTGGATTGCTAGATAGAAAGAAGTGCGATAAAGGTGAATTATGGATATTTGGCCGCTGCTGCGGCTTATTTGATTTGGGGCGTTCTGCCTGTTTACTGGAAGCTGTTGTCGCAGTTTTCTGCCATGTATATTTTAAGTGCGCGGATCGTGTTTTCCTTTTTCTTCTGTGTGTTGCTGGTGCTGTGTAAAAAGTGCTGGCCGCAGATTAAGGACGAGCTGCGGCAGCCAAAACGTATGCTGCGCATTACTGCCGCTTCGTTGTTGGTGACGTTAAACTGGGGCGTGTATATCTGGGCGGTGAACAATGAGCACATTGTGGAAGCCAGCATGGGCTATTATTTAAATCCGTTGATTGTGATTTTGTTCAGCACCTGCTTTTTTAAGGAAAAGCTGACGCTGTGGGAATCGGTGGCTATGATGCTGGCGGCTATCGGCGTGATGATTATGATATTCCGTTTGGGGAAAATTCCTTGGATAGCTTTAACCTTAGGCTGTAGCTTTGCTTCTTATGGAGCTGTAAAAAAGACGCTGCATTTGGATGGTCTGGTATCGCTGACGTTGGAAACTACCTGCATTTTTCCGGTGTTTTTGGTTGGGCTGCTTTTTATGGAGCAGCAAGGGCAGGGCGCGTTCTCCTATGGTTGGGGAATGGCGGGATTGGTGATGTTAAGCGGTGTTGTGACCGCCGTGCCTTTATTGCTGTACGGTACAGCGGTAAAATGGATTCCCTTTTCCACGGTGGGTTTCTTCCAGTATATCTCGCCCACCATCAGCCTGCTTTTGGGCATTGTATTGTATCAGGAGGCCTTTACCACAGAGGATTTCATGGTCTTTATTTTTATTTGGATGGGCTTGCTGCTTTATTTGAGCACCAGTTTATATCAGGTGTGGAATAGCTACCGGCAAAAATTGTTACAGCAGAAGTAATTGGCAGGAAAATCACGAAAATTTTTTCATTTCAGGCTAAACAAGCGCACCGAATAATGCTATAATAAAAAGACCGATTATAAATTTAGGAGGATATGCCAGTGAATGAGCAAACGCTGAAAGAACAGGCAAAAGAAATCAGAAAAGACATTGTTACCATGATTGGCCAGGCCAAATCAGGCCATCCGGGCGGTTCTTTGTCCGCTGCTGAAATTGTAACCTATCTTTATTTTGAAGAAATGAATGTGGACCCAGCAAACCCAGGTTGGGAAGACCGGGACCGTTTTGTATTGTCGAAAGGGCATGCAGCGCCGGTGCTGTATGCGGCTTTGGCCCGCAGAGGCTTTTTCCCTGTGGAAGAGCTATCTACACTACGGAAAATTGGCTCTCATTTACAGGGCCATCCCGATATGCGGAAAGTGCCTGGCGTGGATTTATCCACCGGTTCTTTAGGCACCGGCTTTTCGGCGGCTACAGGCATTGCCATGGCCTGCAAGCTGGATAAGAAAGAAAATTATGTTTATACCCTGTTAGGGGATGGTGAATTACAGGAAGGCCAGGTGTGGGAGGCGGCCATGTCTGCCGCCCACTATAAGCTGGACAATCTGATTGCCTTTGTGGATAACAACGGACTGCAGATTGACGGTAACATTGATGATGTGTTGTCGCCTAACCCCATCGATGCCAAATTTGCCGCTTTCGGCTGGCATGTGTTGACCATCGACGGTCACGATTTCCAGCAGATTGCTGCTGCCGTGGCGGCTGCCAAAGCGGAAAAAGGCCGTCCGACAATGATTGTGGCCAAAACAGTAAAAGGTAAGGGCGTATCTTATATGGAAAACCAGGCTGGATGGCATGGCAGCGCGCCTAGTGAAGAACAGGTAACTGCGGCTTTGGCCGAATTGAACTAGAGGAGGAACAAAAACATGGCGAATATTGCAACACGGGATGCTTACGGTCAGGCGCTGGCCGAGCTGGGCGCAATCAATGACAAGGTTGTCGTACTGGACGCCGACTTGTCCAAATCTACCAAAACCAACGATTTCAAAAAGGTATTTCCAGAACGGTTTTTTAATATTGGGATTGCCGAGCAAAATCTGTTAGGCACAGCAGCCGGCTTTGCCGCTGCCGGAAAAATTCCTTTTGCCAGCAGCTTTGCGGTGTTTGCCGTAGGCCGTGCCTATGACCAAATCCGCAATTCTATTGCCTATCCAAAACTGAATGTAAAAATTGCCGCTACCCATGCAGGCTTAACGGTAGGGGAGGACGGCGGTTCCCATCAGATGCTGGAGGACATTGCGCTGATGCGGGCGCTGCCCAATATGACCGTATTGGTGCCTGCCGACGGGGAAGAAACCAAGCAGGCTGTGATGGCTGCGGCTGCCTATGAAGGCCCTGTGTATATCCGTTTGGGCCGTCCCAAAGTGCCGGTGCTGTTTGACGCCGATTATCAATTTGAAATCGGAAAAGGCGTTGTGCTGCGGGACGGCAGCGATGTAACGCTGGTGGCTACCGGCATTATGGTCAGCAAAGCGGTAGAAGCAGCCGAACAATTAGCGGCCGAAGGTATCTCTGCGGCGGTTGTCAACATCAGCACTATCAAACCGCTGGATCATGCGTTAATCATACAGATGGCGCAGAAAACCGGCGCTGTGGTAACCTGTGAAGAACACAACATTTACGGCGGGTTAGGCAGTGCAGTGGCAGAAGTATTGGTAGAACATTGTCCGATGCCAATGGTTCGCGTTGGCGTGGAAGATAAGTTTGGTGAATCGGGTTTGCCGGATCAGCTATTAGAAAAACATGGCTTGACCGCCGACAACATTGCGGCCAAAGCAAAAGAAGTAATCGGCAGAAAATAATGGCCTGCAGGCCGTAGGCAAAAAAAGCATGGGCTGTCGAAGGCGCACCTATCATCAAAATAATTGTTCCATATACGGCATAGTCAGTTTTTGGCTATGCCGTTTTTGCTGGAATCAGCCCGAAAAAGAAGCTATTTCCATGCTCTTAGCATTATGGTAGAATGGAAACGGCAGAACGGTAAGTTGAAAGGGGGAGTTTGTATGCATCAAATATTAAATAAAATCAAGGAAGTTATGGAGCGCAACATGGAATTATATTTGCCTCATGTAAAAGACTGCGATTTAGAAAATGGTGGGACAATCTATTATATGAATGGAAAAGATGGAACGGAGTTTGATTGGTACGTGAATGATAAGCTGCCGCCCTTTATGATGTTTTATAATGATGACGCTAATTTGGGCGCAATGAAACTGTTGCTTGAGCGTGATGGGAGAATCGAAGCGTATATTTACGATGAAAAAGGGAAAAAGCTGATTCAAAAAGTGGAGACGTCTTTGGACGTTGCCGAAACAGATGTATTGGAATTGGCTGTGCTATTAAGAAACGAGGCTGATGATAAGCATATCTGGGGGGCCAGTATCGAAGGCCTAAACACGGATAGGAAAGTCAAGGCTGAACAGATAAATGAATTTAAAGAAAATGAAAAACTATACAGTGCGATCAAGAATAAGAAGATGATTTTCAGCTTAAACGCCTATGTCTCCAAGAAAATAACAGAAGAAGGCTGGAAGGTTGGGTATATGGAAAGAAATGAGCCGTTTAAGGAAGGAGACAGCGGCTGGTGTTTGTTTGCAGGGAATGAGAGCGAGGCATATACGTCGGATTATAGAAATATAGAATTGATGCCTGTAGGATACATATGCCAGCGATTGGATGGGGATATTTTCAAATATATTGATATGCCAGTAGGAACTAGACTGATTAGAATATCTTCAGAAGATTTTGAAATAGACAAGAATAATAAGGAAATTTATTTGGTGAAGAGATAGTATTCCAATTTCAAGATAATGTGTTTATGAGTATCAAGGGCGATTGATGTAGTTCGTTATTGATGAAGGTATAGTGAAAAGGAATTTGAAAGACCAACTATAAAAAGTCAAGTAGATAATAGAAACAAGTAAAAAGAGTATAACAATAAGGCTTGCTATCATGCAAGCAAAAATTGGGACATAAGGAGTTAAGCTTTTGGAACATAAGGCTGATTGTTTTTTAGGACAGCGTAAATAATGTTGCACATTTTTC
>CABQBF010000080.1 GCA_902462325.1 uncultured Peptococcaceae bacterium | reverse complement strand
AAACAGATTTATATCCTTTACAGTGCCCTCTGTACCACTTGATCAATGGTATTTTAGCATTGGCTGTACTCTCTGTGGGCTCTTACAAAAATATGTTGTTTATGGGCGTAGTTCTCAGCAATCTTTTTATCGGGATTGTGCAGGAAATTCGCGCCAAGCGTGCCATTGACCGGCTTTCGCTGCTCCACGCAGCAAAAGCTACCGTTATTCGCAACGGACAGCCATTGGAAATTCCTATTCAGCAAATCGTGTTAGATGATATATTGCTGCTGCAAAATGGAAATCAGGCCGCTGTAGATATGATTGTATTAACCGGCCAGTGTGAAGTAGACGAATCCTTCATCACCGGCGAAGCTGACGCCATCTATAAAAAAACAGGCGATACTATTTTAGCCGGCAGCATTGTCATCAGCGGCAGCTGTAAGGCCCGTGCTGATAAAATCGGCGACAATACTTATATCGCTTCTATTTCTCGAGGAGCCAAATACTATAAAAAAACAAAATCAGAAATCATGCAAACTTTAAATAAAATTATCGGCACTATTTCCCTCATTATTATTCCAGTGGGACTCATTCTGCTGCACAACCAACTGCAGATTGCCGGTAATACCTATACCGATGCAGTGGTGCAAACGGTAGCCGCCCTAATCGGCATGATTCCAGAAGGGCTGGTACTGCTTACCAGTACGGTATTAGCTGTCAGCGTTGTTCGCTTAGCCCAGCAACAGGTTATGGTGCAGGATTTATACTGTATTGAATCATTAGCTCGCGTTGACACGCTCTGTCTGGATAAAACCGGTACGTTAACCCAAGGCGATTTATATGTTGCCGGCTTGGAGTCCTGGCAGTCTCATCCTTACAGTATGGAGAAGATTTTGCAAAATTTCACTGCAGGATTGGAAGATAACAATGCCACCTTTGCAGCTTTGCGCCGTACTTATCCGCCTAAGCAGGATTGGCAGGCAACGGCCATGTTTCCCTTTTCCAGTCAGCACAAGTGGTCGGCCGTTACATTTGCTGGGCAAGGGACATATATTCTTGGCGCTGCTGAATTTACCTATCGAAAACAAGATGCTCCATTTGCGCAGCGATTACAACAGCTTACCGCAGAAAACCGTGTGCTGCTGCTGGCTTGGACCGATCAGCCGGTTGAGCCTGGCAGTTTACCGGAACAAATCAAGCCGGTAGGCTTTGTGCTGTTAAAAGACCGTTTGCGTACCGCAGTACAGCAAACTCTGTCCTACTTTACGCAACAGGATGTCACCTTAAAAGTAATTTCCGGCGACAGTGCCCATACTGTCTCTGGTATTGCCCGAGAAGCCGGTGTGCCAGACTGGCAAAACTATATTGATATGACTACCGTCCAAACTGAAACACAAATAAAGCAAGCTGCGCAACAATACACCGTTTTTGGACGGGTCACACCAGAGCAGAAGAAGCAACTGGTACAAGCCCTGCAGCAAAATGGTCACACGGTTGCTATGACTGGTGATGGGGTCAACGATGTGTTGGCGCTCAAGCAGGCTGACTGCAGTATCGCCATGGCCGCAGGCACTGACGCCGCCCGTAATGTATCCCAACTGGTATTGTTAGATTCCAATTTTGATTCACTGCCCAAGATTTTGGCCGAGGGGCGGCGTTCTATCAATAATATTCAACGCTCGGCCTCCTTATTTTTGGTGAAAACCATTTATGCAACACTGTTCGCCTTAATCTTTTTATTTGTGCAGCTTCCTTATCCCTTTATTCCTATTCAGCTAACCTTGATTAGCTGTCTGACCATTGGGATTCCATCCTTTTTGTTGGCTCTGGAGCCTAACACAGACCGCGTACAAGGTCGTTTTTTGCTGAATATTTTGAGCAAGGCCTTGCCTGGCGGGCTAACAATTGTGGTCAATCTGCTGCTGATTTTACTTTGTTCCTTACAGTTTGACTTTACTTCAGAAGAAATCAGTACGCTATGTGTTTTCTTGACTGGCTTTACGGGCTTTTTGGTTTTGCGGCGCATCTGCCTGCCCTTTAACCGTAAGCGGTTGGTCATGTATTTATTACTGTCAACTGCTTTTATTTTGGCAATCCTTTTATTGCCCGGATTATTTTCTATCACTTGGTTGGACCGTTCCGCCTTTTGTTTTATGCTCTGTTTTCTGCCTTTGGATTATATCCTCTTCCGCCAGATTTTCAAGCTGGTGCAAAAAAAGACAAGAGCACTGGAATAATAGAGAAAAAGGCCTGATGCGATTTGCCTTGTACCGACCCTCAAAGTTAGACCAAAAAGCTAACGATTGCAGGTCGGTATTTTAATGTCTAAATATTCGTTTGAATTTAAGAAACAAGTTGTAGAAGCATATCTTAATGGAGAAGGAGGATATGGGGAGTTCGCAAAGGAATTTCATATTCTAGCAAAAAGTAATGTGAAAAAATGAATTGATAATTACCAAGCATTTGCCGATGAAGGTTTATTACGATCCAGAAAACAAGAATCTTATTCTCTCAAAAAAACTTTCTGTAGTAGAATTGCATTTATCAAGTGCGATTTCATATCAGGATTTAGTTCTGCAAGAAAGCAGTTGTAATCCCTCACAAGATATTGGAATCGACCATAGCGCAGATACATCTCTCACGGGAAGGAAATGGCATAGTACTATCTCTCTTCATCCCGATTTGAGTGCGGCTGATTTTTCACCTTCTCGTAATACCAGAACTTCTTGGCATAGCAAACCGGAAAATTTTTTGAAAAACCTAGAAAATTTTTATTTTCTTTTCCGACAGGTTTCGATAACCCAAAGTAAAAAGGCCAATCCACACATGGCAGATTGACCTGTATCGGCAAGGAAAATTCTCCTTGCGAAACCTTTATATATGATTTTCAATAAGTAAAGTTGGTACACCATATTTAATTAATACCTTCTTCCAGATGAAGGGGAACGATTTCCTTTTTGAATTCTCCTATGCAATTGCGCGGATCTGTCAATGGTGGATCCATTCACTTGCTGGAAGTAACGTAGGAACACCAGGCCATTTCAATTCTGGCATAGAATTCAATTTATTTAAATACACAAATATCGTTTGTTCATCGCCCCAAATTCCTGAATCAGGTTTTCTTGTACACAATGTTATGTGATAATAGCCCGTATCAATAGGAACAATCTGTTCTGTAGGACACTCTGCTCCCCATTCCATTAGCCAAAACAAATCAATTACACACAACTTTTCATCTTGAATATCAATTCCCAAACGAATTGCAACGGGGTATTCTTCCAGTAGACTTTCTTCGGGATACCCTTCTCTAAATTTGAGTGTAAAATCTCCAGAAGTTCCTGTGCAAAAGCCAACGACATCCCCTTTCTTAATATGCCCTGCCACATCTTCTGGCTTTGAATATTCTTCTTCAAAAAAATTACAGCCTTCTGGAATTTTTTTATTTGTTTCAGGTGAATAGAATACAATTCCCATTCCGTCTATTCTTATGCGCATATCGTTCTCTTTGAATTTCATACAATAAACTCCTCCTTTTGACTTTCGACTTTCGACTTTTCGGTTTATTCATAATCGTATTTTATCATAAGATACCTTAAGAAAGCAATTGATTTTCCCCTTGATTTTAGGAATAGTAAGGGCTGTTGCCTTTCAAATTCTTGTGTGTTACTTTACCGCACATAAGCATTGGTGCAAGGCAAAGAAGCGTCAAAAAAGAGCGGCAGCAATTTTTGACTGTCGCTCCTTAATTTCTTATTAACTCGTTTGGTTCTGCTGTTAAATTCAATACACAAAATATAAAATAATATTACGTTTTGTGTACTATCTTGCCATTCTGTAAATTTGAGCCATATCTTCCTCTTTCAACACTTTTGCAGAACCCTGTTGACCACCCGCTGCCAAAGCACAACGATGTGCCATTTCCAAAATCTGTTCCTCAGTTGGTTCAATCCCCAGTTCTTTCATGTTGATCGGCATACCAATGGAATGATAAAAGGATTCCATTGCTTCGATTCCGGCAAGCGCGATTTCTTCATCACTGCCCTCATCTTCCACACCCATGACATACAGTGCAAACCGTTTAAATCTGGGCAGGCAGTCCTTATAAACATAACGCGCCCAGCTTGGCCAGATTGCTGCTAACCCCGCACCATGCGCCACATCAAACATTCCGCCCATTTCATGCTCCAACATGTGAGACGAAAAATCCCCTCCATCATTTCCACAGCCAGTCAAACCATTGTGTGCAAGGCTTCCTGCCCACATGATTTCTGCTCTGGCTTCATAGTTATCCGGTTCACGAACCAATATACGCGCATACTTAATAACAGTACGCATGAGTGCCTCTGCAATGCTATCGGTAATTTCCATATTTCCGCCGTTGGTAAAATACCGTTCCTCTGTGTGCATTAACATATCCGTACATCCACAAGCCGTTTGATAATCCGGCAAGGTCATTGTCAGTTCCGGATCCATAATAGCAAACTTCGGACGGGAAACATCATCATCATAAGCCCGTTTTTCATCCGTATCCTCTTTGGTAATCACACAGCTATTGCTCATTTCGCTTCCGGCAGCCGCAATTGTTAATACGCATCCTAAAGGCATACAAGCTTCTGCTTTCCTTGTATGTTCAAAGAAATCCCAGACATCTCCTTCATTTGTTAATCCATATCCGATTGCCTTTGTAGAATCAATTACGCTTCCTCCTCCAACGGCAAGCAGAAAATCAATCTTTTCTTTCCGGCAAAGTTCTATTCCTTCATACACTTTAGATAACCGGGGATTCGGAACCACGTCGCCTATCTCTACATGCGCTATACCGGCCTTATCCAACGCTTTTTTTACCCGTTCCAACAATCCTGTGCGGACAATGCTTCCCCCACCATAATGAATCAGAACTTTTGTACCATGATATTTTTTTATATATTCTCCTACGTTGTCAACCGTACCTTTTCCAAAACATACTTCAGTGGGGGCAAAATAATTAAAATTAAACATTTCCTTACCGTCCTTTCCATTTTTATAATCGAATTATAATGTCTAATTAAGTAATCTGCAAGACGGCACTATTTTGTACCCTGGTTACTTCTTACTCCCCTTCTTCGGTACAGGTGGGATGGGAAAGGATATAATTTCCCCCACGGTTTTTGTAACCCCATTCACACATAGCGTCAAGAACCGGATTCAACGGTTCTCCGTGTTTCGTCAAAGAATACTCTACCTGCGGCGGTATAGTAGGAATTACATTTCGTTCAATGATTCCATCATCTTCCAACTCGCGCAGTTGGGCAGTTAACGTTTTTTTGGGGGCGTTTTCAAGATACCTTAAAATTTCAGAATATCGCTTCGTTCCCTCCATGCGCAAATATTCAAGAATCAGCGGTTTCCATTTACCGCCTATTACTTTTAAAGTAATTGCAATTTCGCTTGTAACGACTGTTTTCTGTGCCATATATATCACTCCAAATTTATATTCTAAATCACTGTATAAAACAAATATCTTCTTTACGCTGCTTTATGTTTTCATTATAGTATGTAAAAGGCATGAATTTTGCAATTTTTACCCTGCATAGTAGTATGAATGAGAGAAATTCCACAGTCGTCGGTATTGTGGGGATGTGATCATTTGCTTTTTTCCGGAATACTGTGGTGCTGGCAGTCTGTCTAATATTTTGTTCTGCTTCTCCATCGCACATGAGCATTGGCTGCAGAAATATAGCGAGGCAGTCGAAACTACCTCGCTAATATAGTCCAATTTTTTGAGGTCACATCAAAGCGATTTGCCTCAAGTCTTTTTCTTTATGAATTTAGCATTGACAGTTGCCATAAATATACGCTTTCAGCGAGTCACTAAGTTATTGTGTTTTGCTGTGACTGCTTTTTGTTTTACGTTCTCTTTGCGCTGAAAAAAATATTTTAACCTTTCCAGTAGAATCAAGCGATTTAATTTGCGCAGATTTTTCTTTTCCAAAGCGACTTCCTCGGCGGTCGGTGTTCCATAGCTGGATAAAAAGGATTGGCTGTGCCAGTTTCCGCAGTCTACTTCTCGAATTCCACAGGCCCAGATATCATTATATTTTCCGCAATGGGGGCAAGACGCGTTATATCCGGCAGTGATACCGAATCCCATAAATTGTTTCCGTTCTAATTGACCGCCGCAGATAGGGCATTTTGTTTCACGATAATCAGGCTTAAACATGCTGACAGCACCTCCATAAAAACGATTTCATATTGTATCATGTAAGCTCTTTACGTTTTTATCATAGCATATCATTTCCACAAATGCACATCAGCCTTTTCTCTTATAAAGATTACAGTATATTGGATAGAATGAATTCTTTCATCAATTATATTTTATATAAAAATTCCCAAGAAATTCAAATAAACTATAGATAGATAGCTTTCTGATATAGCCGGAGGCCTATTTCTCCAAAAAACCTTTTGTTAGCGCCAACTGCAAAGAAAATTTTAAAAATGTTTAAAATATATGAAAAAAATAAAAGGATTTTATCACTTTTTGTCTAATTAAATAATAAGTTAATTTTATTTACTATAAGGGGTGGACATTATGCAAGTATATCAAACAGGAGATATTCGCAATATTGGTATCGCCGGACACAGCGGCTCCGGCAAAACATCATTACTGGAAACGATGCTGTATAACAGCGGCTTTACAACCCGTCTGGGCAAAGTAGAAGACGGCACTACCGTGACCGATTATTTACCGGAAGAAATCAAACGGCAGGTTACCATTTCTGCTTCTCTGGCACCGGTGGAATGGAAAGGCACCAAACTTAATATGATTGATACGCCGGGTTATGCAGATTTTATCGGGGAAGTTATTTCTACAACCAGAGCTGTTGATAACATGCTGATGGTCGTTTGTGGCGTAGCCGGCATTGAAGTGCAAACAGAAGTAATTTGGGATATCGCAGCCAACAATAAATTGCCGCGCATGATTTTTATCAACAAATTGGAGCGGGAAAACTCCTGTTTTGAAACTGTAGTAGAACAATTGCGGGAAAAATATGGGACCGGTATCGTACCACTGCAATTACCGATGGGCAAAGAGGCTTCTTTTACTGGCATGATTGATTTGCTCAATGAAAAGGCCTATCGCTTTGAAAATGGCAGCGCTGTCGAAATTCCCATTCCCGATGAATATTTGGACGATTATGAAGCACAGCGCACCTATTTAATTGAAGTAGCAGCTGAATCCTGTGATGAACTGCTGCTTAAATATCTGGAAGGTGAGACGCCAACCAACAACGAAATTCGTTCCGCTTTGCGTATGGGTATCGCCCATGGTGAAATCTTTCCTGTGGCAGGCGGTTCGGTGGCCAAAAATATGGGGGTTACAACATTAATGGATTTATGCGTTGACCTGTTGCCAATCCCAACGGTGAACGCTGCAGCGCCAGCCAGTGCCATTGTTTATAAAACGCTGGCCGATCCCTTTGTGGGCAAACTGAGCTTTTTAAAAGTAATTGACGGTCAATTCAACGCTGGCGACGGCATTTACAATGTCAACAATGAAGCTGAAGAAAAAGTGAACGGCTTTATCATCCCCTGCGGCAAGCAGCAATCTACAGTTACGACTGTTTATGCCGGCGATATTGTCGCCATTGCAAAATTACAAAATACGCAGACCAGCAATACATTGACGGTAAAAGGTGTTTCTGTACCCGAATTGGCGCCGATTAAATTTCCAGCACCAAACCTGACCTTCGCCCTGTCGCCAAAATCCAGAGACGATGACGATAAAATGAGCAATGCGTTAAGCCGTCTATTGGAAGAAGATCCGACGTTGGCTCTGGAAAAAAATGCAGAAACCCACGAAACCCTACTGTCCGGTATTGGGGAAACCCATTTGGAAGTTGTGGCCGAGCGGTTTAAAAATAAATTTGGGGTAGATGTGGTGTTAAAACCAGCCCAAATTCCTTACCGGGAAACCATCAAAAAGAAAGTGGAAGTGCAAGGCAAACATAAAAAACAATCGGGCGGCGCTGGTCAGTACGGTGATGTTTGGTTGCGGATTGAACCGTATGCCGATGACGATTTTCTCTTTGCCGAAGAAGTATTCGGCGGCGCTGTACCTAAAAACTATTTTCCTGCTGTCGAAAAAGGTGTACGGGAAGCTATGAGTCAGGGCATTTTAGCTGGATACCCGTTAGGCAATATCAAAGTTACTTTGTATGACGGTTCCTACCACCCTGTAGATTCCAACGAAATGGCCTTCAAAATTGCTGCTTCTACCGGTTTCAAAAAAGGTGCGGAACAAGCGTCTCCTGTTCTGCTGGAGCCCATTATGGATATGCGCATCACCGTTCCTGATGCTTACATGGGAGATATTATGGGGGACTTGAACAGTAAACGGGGCCGTATTTTAGGGATGGAACCAACGCCAGACCATAAGCTGCAAATTATTCAGGCACAAGCGCCGATGTCGGAAGTACAAAAATATGTCATCGATTTAAAAGCAATGACACAGGGACGCGGAAAATTTACCATGAAATTGGATCATTATGAAGAGGTTCCAGCAAAAATTGCTGAAAAAATCATTGCAGAACGCAATGCATAAGTAATTACCATCAGTTAAATCAGTTAAAATAGAATTCCAGCACAAGGTAACAGAGCCATGAATGAATATAAAATCATTCATGGCTCTGCTTTTAATGCTCTGACATACCTTGTATTTTTATTAAGGCAAGATATCTGCGTTTTCAAAATGTTTCACGTGAAACATTTTGAAAAGTATTCCTTTGTCAATCGATTTTCCCTATGAACTCGTTCGTTACTGCACAGGAATATATCCAGCTTTTTCAATGGCAGCCTTTCCTTCTTCGCTCAGCAGCCAATCCCGCAGTTGACGGGCTGGACTGTCAGAGGGTTCATTGGCACGAATGACCACGTAATATTCATTTAACAACGGATAGCTGCCGTCGACGATGGTTGTATCGCTGGGCATCACACCATCTACAGCAAGCATTTTCAAACCGGGCTGTTGATACATATAACTGGCATAGTAGAATACCGAATAACCCAGCGCATTGCCTTCATTGTTATATCGTGCTAGCTCGTCAATGAGCATATCCATAGCTGAAGGTTTCAATTCCTGCGGCGCTTCCATAGGCTGCTGCCCCTGCATCAACAATTTTAGAAAAAGAGACTGACTGCCGCTGGTCTCTTTCCGCTGGTAGGCAATGATATCCTGATCTTCTCCGCCGACCTCTTTCCAGTTGGTGATACGCCCGGTATAAATATCGACAAGTTGCTGTTGGCTCAAATTGTTTACTGGATTTTTTTCGTTATTGATAAACACCAAAGCATCTCTGCCCAACGGCGTAATTTCCAACTCCACCCCGGAAGTCTCCACCCCCGCTTTGGTTTCCTCTGCCGCCTCATAGACCAGCAAAATATCGGCCATACCATTGGTGATGTTATACCATGCATTAGATGTTTTACTGCAGCCGGTTAAATTTTCGGCCTCTTCTAACGAAATGCCGCATACCTCCGACATGACTTCTGCCATCATGGGCAAATTGGAGGTGGAACCATCCATCACCGGATAATCTTCTACCGCTAACTGCAGAGAAACCTGTTCCGTCTGCGATTGTTGGCTCTGTTGATTTGCCGCTTGCTGCTGATTGCTGCAGCCACTGTACAAAAAGCCCAGCAATAGCACCATTGCAATCACTACTATGATTTGTTTCTGTTTCATGAAAAACCCTCCTTTAGGCGCTATATTATTCATCTACTGCCGAATCAAATAACGATTGCTGATAAAGCCAACGACCGGTTTCATCCATCAATCCACAGGAAAATCCTTTTTTCACCCAAAAACGATTTGGAGCTAACGCGCGAATATTTTTGGCCTGCTCTATCAAAATATTGCCGTCTAAATCCAGCAAATCGTACAGTTGCATATTACCATAAGTATAATATCCTGTAACCAACGGCACTCTTTGCGCAATGCCATCACTGCCTGAAACAGCATAGTTTGTGTAAATACCTTCGTAGGTTTTTGTTTTTTTTACATTGCCCTGTAAATCCTGTAAGCTTGCCGTTTCATAGTCATTCACCACAAGCCGGTCAGCACTTACCAGAGAAAGCCACTGATTTGTCGCGCCTTCATAAACGGCCTTTCCCTGCCGGTTCAGTAAGAGCTGCTTGCCATCTGAGGTACGGGCAATAAAGAAAGGCTCCTGTTCCCCTGCAGGCAGTCCGGACTCTAAGGCGCCGTAGATAGTATCATAAACTTCACTTAACGCTGCGCCAGCATAATTATACATCTGACAGGTTCTGTCTTGTTCATCGCGTACCAAAACCAGTTCGTCATCAGCATAATAAAGCGCACCGTCTTTCGCATCAACAGTATAACGCAGGCTGTTATCTGTTAAATCTATGACGGAGCTGCTGTCTTCATATTTGGTGACAAGACACCAAGGGCGATCCTCAAAGATTTGAATAGAATCATACTGGCAAGGCAAAATTTCCTGTCCGTCTAAAGAAAAAAGGCCGACGTAACCATCCCGCCACAACAAAATATAAGAGCCTTCCACTTGACCATTACCAGTCAATTCCTGCAATACCTGCAAATTTTCATCGGTAATGCGCAACCATGTTCCATCGCTGCAATTCATGACAAAATAACTGTCTGCATGATAAAAGTCGTACACCTCGTCAAAATAAACAGTGCCGGTTTGCCGGCTCTCCAGCTTTCCATCGGTATATAAAATCAAATCGCCATATACTGTTTTTACCGCTCTCTGTTCCGACTCCTGCAGCAAATTTCCATCCAAATCATAAAGTTGATATTGATTGTAAAAATAGTTCCAGTGATTGTTTGTATATAAGCCATTATAATAATCTTCCAGCAATTCCTCCTCTGTACGTGTTTCATCAACCAGCAAAAGGCGTTTGGTTTGCAGCCAAAGCTGCGTTTTCGTTTTGTCATCGGAAATAATTTCTATTTGTTTACTGTTAAAAGGCAGCACCAGCTTCCCATCAGCAGTGATAGCCCCAGAAGCGTTCTCATCCCAGTCAAAAGTAGAAACAATGTAAACCGTGTCATCTGCCGTCGATATGCTTGGCGTGGCTATTTCGTTTTTATCGTCACAACCGCTACAACACAAGCAAGCAAACAGCAATAGCAAACCGAATAAGAACCAACAGGTTTTTTGCCGTTTTTCCATAGCACGCCCTCCCCTCTCTTACTACGTTACAATTATTTTATAAAATTAGTATAACATACTTCTATTGTGTTTGCAGTATTTTTTCTAAAATAATAAAACTTTATCTAACAGCAAATAAGATTAAAAGTGCCGATAAAAAATGAAGCATGAGAATAAAA
>CABQBF010000079.1 GCA_902462325.1 uncultured Peptococcaceae bacterium | reverse complement strand
GATCTCCTCTAAAGGGCGATCATGATTGGTTTTGCCTAATACAATATCTGCCGGAATCCCCTCAGGATAGGCCTGGCAAGTAAAGTTCTCCAGTTCTCCACCGGAAATAAAATGTTTACAGACATAGCATTTAGAAAATTGCACACCCATTTTTTTCTACCTCGCTTTTTACTTTTTATACTCTGCTGCACAAAAGCTGTAATCCCATCGCAGCTGGTAATATGCCAAGATTGCCTCTATGTATTGTACCATAAAGCACAAAAGGCTGCAAATTTTGTAAATGGCCGCCGGTTTCAGGGCTACAGCCATGGTCCGCTGTAAACAACAAACAATGCCCCGATTGCAACAGCGGTGTAAAAACTAATGCATCTACCTGCTGCAAAAAAGCTTTTTTTTCTTCCCAATTTTTACGATGCCCCGCTTCATCGGCTCCATTGATATGCAAAATAACCAACGGATATATTTCTGCCGCTTGCAGTGCTGCAGCTGCTTTTGCAGACAAATCGGTGTCCACATCTCCAGTCGCGCCATTGGGATGCAGAACTGGAAGGTGCAAGGCACGGCCAATACCCAAAGCTGTGCTGCATCCTGCCAATAAAACAGCCGGTCTGGAAAAGGCCGGTAAACTGCCTGCTTCAGCCGGCCCCCAGGGAATTAAAATCTGCTCAGCCGTACAATATTTTTTTATATAAGCTGTCAACACTTCACTGCCTTTCGGCAACAACCCCTCTAACGGCGCGCCAAAATGCTGATGGGGCGCACAAGTCCGCAACTGTGTCAGGATTGGCGCACCATGCTGCAGTACCAGCATCGCTTTATACCCACCTAAGCTGTAATAGCATATCCCCTGCTCCATCGTCGGAACCTTCAACGGCGATACCGCAAACCCCGTGCTGCACCCCCGTTTATCTAAAGTCATCCAACTGGCCCGCAGCAAAAGATCATCGGCAGCAAAGGGAATATCACAGCCTAAAGCTTCAATCCAGCCCCGACAAGCATCGGCTCCAGTATAGCCCAATAACCGCAAGATGCAGCCAACACTGTCGGCAAGCTGCCCAGGCGGGGTGGTTTGCAAAAGCCCAACCGCTCCCTGCTGACCTATTTGATTCCAGCAGGGCATCTCTTTTTGCGTTTCTGACCACTGTTCATCAGTCATACCGTCTATGATACAAAAAATAGCTGCCATACCTTCGCCTCCACATTTGTCTCCGTTTCTACGAAGCAATTTTATATTTTCAAAATATTATTGAACCTGGCATCCTTTTCATGGTATAATCAGATTGAAAGGAGAGGATGCCATGACAAATGATGAAAAGATTTTGGAGATTTTGCTGCAAATGCAATCTGACATTTCAGCTTTAAAATCTGGTCAAATGAAGCTGGAACAGGATGTTGCAGATGTAAAAGCTGAGGTTATTGATTTAAAATCCGGCCAAACAAAACTGGAACAAGACGTTGCAGATGTAAAAGTTGATATTATTGATTTAAAATCCGGTCAGACAAAGTTGGAACAAAATGTTACGGACTTAAAATTCGATGTTACCGATTTAAAATCCGACGTTGCCACTTTAAAATTTGATGTTACAAAATTGAAATCCGGTCAGGAGCAGTTGGTCAGAAATCAGGAATTTTTATCCCAGCATATCGTTGCACTTGAAAATGAACTTATTCCTAAAGTAACTGCACTATTTGACGGCTATACACTGCGCGGCGAACAAATTGATAATCTGAAAGCCCACTTCGACGCACGTCTTGATGACTACCAAGAAGATGTTTCCTATCTGATTTCTAAAACCGGCAAACAAGAAAAACAAATTCTATCCATGTCAAGACAAGTCAAACACATTTTACCATAAACCATAAAAATTCGCTCCCGTATTGGGAGCTTTTTTGTATTTTTCTTACTTATTGCTATCTGCTATTTCCGGCCCAGCTTATACAGCAACGCATTGCAGATAGCAGCCGCCACATTGCTGCCCCCTTTACGCCCCTGTGCTACAATACAGGGGACCTGCTGCGCTAAGAGCCGTTCCTTTGCCACCTCCACGTTGACAAAGCCCACCGGCGCGCCAATGATAAAAGCGGGCTGAAGCCTTCCGGCTTCTATTAAATCGCACAGGTGCAGCAACGCTGTAGGCGCGTTGCCGATAGCAAAAATGCAAGGCTGTTCTAACCGAGCGGCTTTTTCCATGCTGGCCACGGCCCTAGTGGTGCCCTGTGCTTTCGCCATAGCCGCCACATCATCATCGGCCATAAAGCAATGCACTTCGCCGCCATAGCGGGCCAAAATCCGCCCATTGATGCCTGCTTTTCCCATATTGGTATCGGTCACGATATGGGCGCCTTGCCGAATGGCCTGTAACGCATGCTGCACAGCCTGCTTGGAAAAATATAATGTATGCCGGTAGTCAAAATCGGCAGTGGTATGAATGACCCGCTTAATCACATCGGCATTGTCGCCTTCCAACACACAGCCCATAGCAGCCAATTCTGCTGTAATGATAGCAAAGCTGCGAGCCTCAATTTCTGCTGGTTTTACAAGTTCTACTTCTCTGCTCAATATTCAATCCCCTCTCTGGCTCCAATGTCTTGCTGATATGGATGCTTCCGCAAAGTCATTTCTGTTATGTAATCAGCCTGCGCCAGCCATTTTTGCGGCGCATCACGGCCGGTCAGCACCACTTCCAGTGCTTGCGGCTTTTTCGCCAATAACGCATCGATGAATTGCTCCGGTGCTAACTGACTATGGCAAGCGGCCATAATTTCATCTAACACCAGCAAATCCCATTGGTCCTGCTCTGCTTCTATCATAGCTGTTCGCAGTAGCTGGTCGTGTTCCTGCGCTGCCTGTTGTTTTTCCGCCTGCGTCATCCTGCGCACAAACCCATAAGGTTTGCTGAGCCCTCGCACGGTAATTCCTAAGCGCCGTAGCGGCTCTATTTCACCGGAGCTATTGTCCTTCAAAAATTGCACAAACAGCACCCTTTTTCCACGACCCGCAGCTCTCACCGCTAATCCTACTGCTGCAGTGGTTTTCCCTTTGCCGTTGCCAGTATAAATATGCACCAATCCGCTCATAGTCCTTCCTCCAAAATTTGATAAATAACCGATAAATCTAAATTTTCCCGCACCGCATCAGCCAACTTGTCATATTGCTGTTCCCGGTAAGCCTGCCAGGATAATCGGTTGTGCTGCTCCGGCTGTATGCCTTTTTTCTGATACAACATTCGCAAAAGCTGCTGCCGGAATGCATCGCTGTCAAAAATACCATGCAAATAAGTGCCATACACCCTATCCTGCCAGCATCCATCTTGATGAAATTCCAGCTGTAAAAAAGGCTGGGCGCCGTCGTGCAATGTGGTGTTACCCATGTGAATTTCATAACCGTTAACTGGAATACCGGCTTCCTGCTGCAAACTACATGGCAACAGTACGCCGCTAATTTGTCGGCGCTGCTTTTCCGGCTGAAACACAGTCTCCACCGGCAGCAAGCCTAATCCAACGGTAGTACCTCCGCCTTCCAAGGCCAAAGGATCCCGCAAAATCTCTCCTAGCATCTGATAACCGCCGCAAATGCCAAAAATCAGACAGCCCCTGCTAGCCTGCTGCTTGATAGCCGCTTCTAAGCCGCTTTCCCGCAGCCATAATAAATCGGAGATGGTATTTTTGGTTCCCGGCAAAATAATCATGTCCGGTTGCTTTAATTCTTGTACCGCAGTCACATAACGCAGTTGCACATCCGGCTCTGTTTCCAGCGCCATAAAATCGGTGAAATTGGAAATACGGGGCAACCGAATCACCACCACATCCAAAGAAGCGGTTTTTTTCTGCTGCTCCAATCTGGTGCTGAGACTATCCTCCTCATCAATATCCACGTAAACATAGGGCATCACACCGACCACCGGTACATTCGCCTTTTCTTCCAGTTGCCGCAAACCCGGTTCTAAAATGGATACATCGCCGCGAAATTTGTTGATGACCAAGCCTTTCACCATTTGCTGTTCTTCCGGCTCCAACAGCAGCATAGTGCCTACCAATTGGGCAAACACACCGCCCCGGTCAATATCGCCTACCAGCAGCACCGGTGCGCCAGCCCATTTGGCCATATTCATATTAACAATATCGTCCTGCTTTAAATTAATCTCTGCCGGACTTCCTGCCCCCTCCAGCACAATGATATCATACTCTTCTGCCAAGGACTGATAGGCTTTCATAATGTCTGGAATCAACTTCTGCTTATAGCGGAAATATTCAGCCGCTTTCATATTGCCCAATACCTTGCCATTGACAATCACCTGAGAGCCTACATCGGTCACCGGCTTGAGCAAAATGGGATTCATGCGCACATCGGGTGCAATACCGCAGGCTTCTGCCTGCATCATTTGAGCCCGCCCCATCTCTAAGCCATCGGCTGTGATGCCCGAATTCAAAGCCATATTTTGCGATTTAAAAGGAGTCACCTTATAGCCGTCCTGCTGAAAGACCCGACATAAGCCGGCAGTCAGCAAACTTTTTCCTACGTTAGACATGGTGCCCTGAATCATAATTGCTTTCGCCATCACACACCTCCCGCAGAGCTTGCAGCAGTTCTAAATTATCTTGCCGCAATTTGACGCAAATGCGATAATCCTGAGCATCTAAGCCATGATAATTGGCACAGCTGCGCAGCAAAATTCCCCGTTCCAGCATAGGCTGCCACAAAGGTTGTTGGGCACGAAAACAGATAAAATTTCCTGTGCCGGGAACGACTGTGAACCCCAATTGCTGTAGTTGCCCTGCCAACCATTGCCGTTCTTCCGCCACAACCTGTTTGCTGTACAAAGCGAATTTCTGCAGATTGCAGGCGGCTATCCCGGCATATTGGGCTGGAGCCGAAACAGTCCAACTTTGCCCCCAAGCGACAATGGCATCCCGCAAAGCATCGTTGCTGGTCAGCAGATAGCCAAGACGCAGCCCGGCCATAGCAAATAATTTGGTAAAGGCTTTTACCACAATCAGATTTGGATAGGCGGCCAGCCATTGCTTGCAAGACCTTCCATCGGTAAAATCCAAAAAGCACTCATCTACTACCAGCACAATTTGCTTTTCTGCACAACGCTGCAAAATTTTTAACAATAATTGCTGTTCTGCTAATTGCCCAGTAGGATTGTTGGGATTGCAGAGAAAACACAAATCAATTTGCTCTGTCAAATCCTCTAAAATGCGCTCGGTCAATGCAAATTGCTCCTCCCGCCGTAAACAGTGATAGACAATTTGGCTTTGCACCAAACGGGCGCCTTTTTCGTACTCCGAAAAGGTTGGCGCTGGCAGCAACGTCTGCTTGGGCTGTATGGCCTGACAGATGCGCAGCAATAAATCGGCTGCGCCATTGCCGCAGAGAATCCATTGAGCCGACACCCGTTCCCACTGGCTTAAAGCCTGCCGTAGCGCCCGGCACTGGCCGTCCGGATAGCGAACATAATCCGCAATATGATCCTGCAAAGCCTGTTTGATTTCCGGCGGCATCCCCAACGGATTGAGGTTGGTGGAATAATCCAGCCGCACCGGCACGGTTAAGCTTTCCCGATCGCCGCCATGTATATGTTGTTGCATCCAATCACCCTATCCATAGAAAAATTCCGGCTGTCAGCCAGCAAAGCGCCAGCATCAGCCAACCGGCACCATAAAGCAATCGATTGGCCCGTTGAATATCCTCCGGCTCAATGGGCCGATCTGCATCCCCAATCAAAGGCTTTTTATATAATTGACCAAAATACCAGGCATCGCCGGCTAATTGCACATGCAAGGCCCCGGCACAGGCCGCTTCTCCATGGGCCGAATTGGGACTGGCGTGGTTGTAGCGATCCCTGCAAAAAATACGCCAACTGTTTTTTCCGTCTAAACCTTGCAGACCGGCCGCAGCTACCAGCAGCAAACCGGTTAAACGGGCTGGCAGATAATTGACGACATCATCCAGTTTGGCCGCTGTTCGTCCCCAATAGAGATAACGCTCATTTTTATAACCCAACATGGAATCCATGGTATTAATGGCTTTGTACATAGCGCCCAGCACACCGCCGCCCAGCAGGATATAAAACATCGGCGCGATAACGCCGTCAGAAGCATTTTCCGCCACTGTTTCCACTGCCGCTTTGGTCACGCCAGTTCCATCTAAGTGCTGCGTATCCCGTCCCACAATCATGGACACCGCCTGACGGGCACCAGGCAAATTCTGTTGTTTCAACTGGTCATACACTTTCATACTTTCCTGCTTGAGTCCCTTCATCGCCAATAGCTGATAGCACAATAGACTTTCCGCTAAAAGCCCCAACAGCCAATGCACATGATAGCAACACCATAGCACTGCACCAGGCAACGCTGCTGCCAACAGCAAAATCCACAGAACCAGAAGCGTGCCACCCCATACTTCTCCTTGTCTGCTATTTGGCATCAACTTGCGCAGCACCCGTTCTCCGCCGGCAATCCGATTGCCGAAAAATTTTACAATATGGGGCCAGTGCCAAGGATCTCCCAGCTTTAAATCCAGCAAAAAACCGATTGTTAAGGCTATAACATGATAGCGCATGATCGTTCTTTATCCTTCTTCCCGATATAATCTGACAGGCCATTGCCCATCCCACTGATAAATTTGGGCGTCGCCATTTTCCAAGTGATAACTGTAAAAATTCTGCGGAGGCCAGGCAAACTGCTCCAAAATGGCCATAATCACACCGCCATGCACCACCAGCGTGATTTGTTCTGCCCTTTCATATTGACGCAGCAAATCCAAAAAAGCCATACAACAGCGAGCTTGAAACTGAGACTTGCTTTCCCCCTGTGGGATTTCTGCTGTGCAGCCACTGTCCAGCCAATTTTGATAGGCAACGCTGTCTTGCAGATCTGCGTAACTTTTTCCTTCAAAGATTCCGAAGTCGGTTTCCCGAAGCCCATCATGTACAATGGGCAATTTTTCTGGAAAGAGGAGCGCGCAAGTTTCCAAACAGCGCTGTAGTGGACTGCTGCACAAAACCTGTGGTGACTGATAAACGCCAGCCAGCCAAGCTTGCTTTAATTCTGCCCGCCCTTGGGCGCACAATAGTTCATCGGTACTGCCAATATAACGCTTTTCCAAATTGCCCTGTGTTTTACCATGACGAATAAACTGCAGTTTCATTTCAGCACCTGCCCCAAGCCGCAAACAATGCGCTCCACATGACTGGCTTCTTGAGCCAGCCTACAGCCTACCCGTCCGACTACCTCCCGATATTGCCGCTCGAAAGCATCCAACGGCACAATTCCGCAGCCTACCTCATCCATAATAAGGACTGCGGAGGCATTTTCCACCAACAAAGAACGCAAACAAGCTTCCACATCTCCATGTTCCTGCAGCAAACGACGCAGATACAAATGAAAATGATTG
This sequence comes from uncultured Peptococcaceae bacterium, assembly GCA_902462325.1. GTDB lineage: Bacteria > Bacillota > Peptococcia > Peptococcales > Peptococcaceae > UBA7185. The sequence continues at coordinate 4,112 of CABQBF010000079.1, read as the reverse complement.
ATTATTGCGGCTTGCAGCAACTGCTGTTCATCACAGACAGCGCCATCTGCCACAGCACCACAATCCAGATTTTTTTTGTTTTGCACATAGTGCAGCTTACCTTGTCCCGTTCCGCCTATATAAAGTTCCATATCTGTTCCCCCGCAATGATCATCACCAACAGCACCAATTCGCATAGCTGCAAATAAAAACCAATGACATCACCGGTAATTCCGCCGAATTGCCGCCGTGCCATCTGTACAAACCAGACAAAGCTGAAAACTATCCCAGCCCAGATCCAGCAGCAAAGCCAAAGGTTCTGCCAAGTAAGCCAAACCGTACAGCCTAACAGCCAAAAAAGCAATAAGACGGTAATCACGAAGCGATTACTGCCGCCGGTAAAGGTTTGCAGCATCCCCTTTCCTCTGGCATTGGGCAAATATTGGGTAGCCAGTGCGCTGACGGCCCGCGACAATACAAACACTGCACAGCATAAGGCAAAATGGACAGACTGCCGCAGCTGCGCCATGCAGCCCATCCATAACAGCAAATATAAAACACAGACCATCACGCCAAAAGCGCCGATGTGGGCGTCTTTTAAAATCTCCAGCTTGTATTCCCGCGATTGATGGGAGGACAAGGCATCTGCTGTATCACAAAACCCATCTAAATGGATACCGCCGCTGACAGCCAGCGGGATAACCGTTGCCACCGCAGCGAACAACAACGGCTCCAGCTCCAGCCATAGTGCGAACCGCTGCCAACCGTATAAAAGCAGACCAATCACTACACCAATACAGGGCAGAAAGGCCATACTCCATTTCATATTGCGTTCGCTCCAAGCCACCTGCGGCACTGGCAGACGGGAGTAGGTAGAAAAAGCAATCAACATACTGTGCAGCCAGTTCACGGCAATTCCCCCTTTTGCACAACAGGCAAGCCAACCACCACTTCAATCACCAAATCTGCTTCTTTGGCTAATTGCTGATGCAGCCAGCCCAGCTCTTCTAAATAAACCATGGTTTCACGATCATATACCACACCGTCGGCAAACACATCATTGGATACCACCAGCAGGTTGGCGCAACGTCGTTGCAGCTGCTGCAATTCCGCCCATATTTTCTCTTTTGCCATAGCGCTGGCATCGGGCCGATATAGCTCATTGGTCAGCCAAGTAGATAAACACTCCAGCAGCACTGTGCTCTCCGGCGGAAAATTGCATTGTCCCAAATCGACGGCCTGCTCGATTGTGAAAAATCCTTTGTCTTGCCGCTGCTGCCGGTGACGGGCAATCCGCTGTTGACATTCATTATCAAAGCCAACCATAGTCGCCAAATAATACCGCGGCACAGAAGATATGCGCACCGCCAAATCTTCCGCATAAGCGGATTTACCACTACCGCTGCCACCAAAAATCAAAGCCAGCATACGATTCCTCCTGTCTACAAAGGCTGATAGGCTTCCATCTGGATACTCTCAAAGGTAGTATTCTGCCGATAAACCGCCAAGGCCAAATCCAATAGCGGAAATAAAGCCACAGCCCCAGTGCCCTCACCTAAATGGAATGCTCCATGAATGATAGGCGTCAACTCCAGTACCTGTAATACCACTGCTGCCGCCGGCTCGCTGCTCAAATGGGAAGGCAGCAGATAGTCTTTACAAACTGGGCTTAACCGCACTGCACAGAGCGCGGCCACCGCTGAAATGACGCCATCCATCACAATGGGCATACCATATAACGCGCCGCCTAAAAACAAGCCTACCATACCGGCAATGTCAAAACCGCCTACCGCGGACAACACATCCAATACATCATCAGCCTTTGGCTGGTGCAATGCTAATGCCTGCTCAATTATGGCAATTTTATGCTGTAAGCCCGCCTGGGATAAACCCGCTCCCCGTCCGGCAAGCTGTGCAGGCGGTAACTGCAATAATGCGCAAGCCACCGCTGCCGTTGTTGTCGTATTGCCGATGCCCCCTTCTCCGGTGGCCAAGATTTGATAGCCCTGCTCTTTTAGCTGGCGTACCAAATCGACACCGCTCAGAATAGCCTGCTCGGCCTGCGCTCTACTCATCGCCCGCTCTTTCACAAAATTATGGGTTCCGTAAGCTATTTTATAATCTAACAAATTGGTTTCATCCTGCAAATCAGCAGCTACGCCCAAATCTACTGCAATCACATCGGCTCCGGCTGCCTCTGCCATAGCGTTGACACTGGCTTTGCCCTGGGCAGCCAGACGGGCGATGGTAGCCGTTACCTCCTGTCCGCATTGGCTAATGCCTTCTGCTACCACGCCATTGTCGGCGCAAAGCACCACCACCGCTTTTTTGGCTAAGTTTATCTGTTCTGTCCGCTGAATACTGCCAATCTGACAAAGCAGTGTTTCTAAATGCCCCAGACCGCCCAACGGCTTGGCCACAGCATCCCAATGCTGCTGACAAATTTTCTGATAGGTTTCATCAATCGGTTTTATTTGCTGTAACAATGCTGTTAAAGGTTCCATACACTGCCGCCTTTCTGATAAATCCCCGTGCAAAATCAGGATTGCTGTAAAAATATAAATGAGGAAAACCTGCATACAAATTCTCATGACTGTTGACACAGCGCCAACTGCGCTGGCGTCCTGCTTTGTGGGCCAAAAAACCATCTCCGCAGCAATCGCTTTCCCAATAATGAAATTCATGACCGCGGATTTGCAAATCGTTTTGCGCCGATAAATTTTCTCCCTGCGCTTCCAACGTGATATAACCAAAACGCTGTAATTTTTCAGTAGGCCATGCTTTGCCTGGCAAAGCGCCGACAAGGGGCCACTGCTTACCTTCTGCGTCCTCCAGAATTTGATGCAGATATAGAAATCCACCGCACTCAGCAATGACCGGCATGCCCGTATCAATGGCATGTTTGATTGCCGTCAGCATATCCTTATTGGCTGCCAAAGCAGCGCCGTACAATTCTGGATAACCGCCGCATAAATATAATCCGCAACAAGTGTCCGGCAGCTGTTTGTCCTCCAATGGACTGAAAAACGCCAGCCTTGCACCCAACTGGAGCAGCACCTGTAAATTTTCTTCATACAAAAAACAAAAGGCTTTATCCCGCGCTACGGCAATGGTCACTGGCTGTGCCGTTGCTTGTTCCAGCGCAAAAGGTTTTCGCGGCAAGGGCTGCGCAGTATTGGCCAACTGCACCAGGCTGTCCAAATCCAGAGATTGTTCTGCTTGTTGGGCCAATTCATGCATTTTTTCCTGTAAATGTTGGATTTCCGCCGCCGTCACCAAACCCAAATGCCGACTGCCCAGCGCGAAAGCCTCTTTGTTTGGAAAATAGCCTAACGGCTTTACCGGTAAATCGGCAATAGCTGCACAAACTTCTGCATATAATCCGGCAGAAAGCTGATTAAAGATAACGCCTGCAATATGATGGTCATTCCGCCACAAAAAACCCCGCAGAATAGCCCCAATCGAATTACAACCCATACCACGGCAGGAGAGCACTAAAATAACTGGCGTTGCCGTGAGGCAAGCAATGTGCCAGGCGCTGGCTTCCGTACTGCTGCCAATGCCATCATAAAAGCCCATAGCGCCTTCTAATACACACAAATCATAATGTTCCTCCTGCTCAGCCAGGCGGCTTTGCAAAAATTCAGGCGGCATAAAAAAACTGTCCAGATTCCCCGCCGCCGTACCGGTAACGGTGCGATGAAACATAGGGTCAATATAATCCGGCCCGCATTTCAGCGCCGCTAAACCATAGCTCCGATTTTGCAGCGCCTGTAAGATGGCACAGGTAACGGTGGTTTTCCCGCAGCCGCTGCCTGTGGCTGCAATCATAATCCGCGCCATATTACCGCCCTCCTCCGCTAAAAATGAACACAGGATTTTGCGCCTGCAGCAAATGCAAATTACCCCGCAGCTCTGCCCGGCTGACAGCCAACTGCACCACATCATAATCGGGCAAAGCCAGTTCTGTAAACAACTGCTGCAACTGCTGCACCGTTTCTAAGGTTACCGCTGCAGCCACAATGCGCACCTGTGGATTTTTTTTCAGAGCCAACAGCAAAATCTCCCGCAAATTGCCTTTGCTGCCGCCAATAAACACTGCGTCCGGTACAGGCAACGCCAACGCCGCCGCA
>CABQBF010000078.1 GCA_902462325.1 uncultured Peptococcaceae bacterium | reverse complement strand
CTCTGCACCTATGAGCGGCGCGGAAATCACCGCCGATTGCTGTATTGGCCGCAGCTCCCGCGCTTTTTATGAATTGCGGGCCAAAGGCGGCGCTGCCAACGTAACCATATCGGAAGTGATGGTGCATCCCGATACCGACGGTTCCCACGCCTATCATCTGAACACCACGGTGCCCGGCTCCATTCCCAGCTTTACCCTCACCGCCGACGCTATTCGCCGTCACGGTGCCATTCCCAGCGTGGAATTATCCCATTCCGGTCAGTATGCCGGAACCTATATGCAGGATAAAAATAAGAAATCCTCCATCTGTCAATGGGGGCCTTCAGAAGGCACCCGTCCCGATGGCCGTCCGGTAAAGGCGCTCACTGTCGATATGCTGCAGGAAATTATACGGGCTTATGCCGACGTAGCCGCATTGGCCAAACGCTGTGGGTTTGAAATGATTATGGTACACGGCGGTCACGGCTGGCTCTTAAATCAGTTTTTGTCGCCCTACTTTAACCACCGCACCGATGCTTACGGCGGCAGCTTGGAAAACCGCGTCCGTCTGGCGCAGGAAGTGCTGACGGCTGTGCGCAAAGCAGTCGGTCCGGGCTTCCCCATCGAATTTCGAATGAGCGGCGATGAATTTTTTGATGGAGGTTATACCCTAGAAGAAGGCATTCAGATTGCCCAACTGCTGGAGCCCTATGTAGATATTCTGCATATTTCCGCCGGCACCTATCAGCAGGGCTTTGGCCGCACCCATCCGTCTATGTTTTTGCCCCATGGCGTGAACGTGTATCTGGCCGCCGAAATCAAAAAGCATGTGTCGGTGCCGGTTGCCACGCTGGGCGGCTTAAACGACCCTGCCCAAATGGAAGAAATCATCGCCTCCGGTCAGGCCGATTTGATTTACATGGGCCGCGCCCTGCTAGCTGATCATGAACTGCCCCGCAAGGTAATGGCCAATCGGGAAACCGGTATCGTCCGCTGCCTGCGCTGCTTTACCTGCATGGCTGAACGGGGCATGACTTCCACTCGCCGCTGCGCTGTTAATCCGCTCATCGGACGGGAACTAGACGGCACCGAAGTCCTGCCTGCTCCGCAAAAGAAAAAGGTGCTGATTGCAGGCGGCGGTCCCGGCGGCTTAAAGGCTGCACAAACAGCGGCACAGCGCGGACATGACGTGCTGCTCTGCGAAAAATCGGACACCATCGGCGGTATTTTAAAAGAAGAACAGGCCATTCCTTTTAAATATGAAATGTACCAGTTGGGCAACACGCTGGCCAAATTGGCCCAGGACGCCGGCGCAGAAATCCGTCTGAACACAGAGGTAACCCCTGAATTGGTAGCTGCAATCCAACCCGACGCCCTGATTATCGCTGTCGGCTCTCTGCCTGTGCAGCCGCCTATCCCTGGTCTGCAAGGCGACAACGTGATCTTGGTGAACAATTACTATCAGCAAAAAGACCAGGTCGGCGATACAGTTATTGTGCTGGGCGGCGGGTTGGCTGGCTGCGAAACAGCCATTCATCTGGCCCGGGAAGGCAAGCAGGTTGCCCTCATCGAAATGCGCGGCGAGCTAGCCCCCGACGCCAACATTCGGCACCGCCCGCTGCTGTTAAAAGAAATTGCAGCGCAAAACATTCAGGTTTACACCCAGCATACCGGCAAGCAAATCACTGCCGACGGCGTGCATTGCGTCGATGCCGACGGCAAAGATGTTTTCGTGGCTGGCTCCACCGTTATCTGCGCCCTGGGGCAGAAGCCAAATAGGGCTGCGGTCGACGCTTTGCGGGACAGCGCGCCCTATGTGGCCGTTATCGGCGATTGCGGCAAAGTTGCCAATATCACCGCCGCCGTTTATCAGGGCTACCATGCTGCGTTAGATATTTAAGCTACTATCCATTTACGAAAACTCTAACCACAACAAAAACAGGAGACATACCCAATATAAAAAGGGACGACTCCTGTTTTATTGTTTTTATTACGTTTTGTGGCAACTATACGAACAAATCCCCATTCATGTTATTCTTTTTCCGGCGCAACCTGCTCTAAAATAGCCAATAATGTCAAGGCACGCGGGGAATGATATGCTCCCCATAGAGTAGACACTCGAAATAACAAAAATTTTGAGACTACTCTATGGGGAGCTGTTCATGCTTCATGCCGCTGTTGTGTTTGCTTTTATTTTGTTAGTTTTTACTGAATGGATTACTTTTGCCAAAGATGCGGCACAATTCTTCATTATCCTTGCTGCGTTTCATGCCGTCCAGCAAGGTTTCGGTGGCTTCGGCTGTATCTAAATTGCTGAAGGCCTTGCGCATTTGCCACACTACGGTCAATTCTTTTTCGGACAGCAGCAAATCTTCTTTTCTGGTGCCGGACCGTTTGATGTCCAACGCTGGATAAATGCGCCGTTCAGCTAGCTTGCGGTCTAAAATCAGCTCCATATTGCCAGTCCCTTTAAACTCTTCAAAAATTACTTCGTCCATACGACTGCCGGTTTCGATTAATGCCGTAGCCAAAATAGTCAGACTGCCGCCCTCTTCCACGTTGCGTGCAGCGCCGAAGAACCGTTTTGGCTTATGCAGCGCGCTGGGGTCTACCCCGCCGGATAACAGCCGTCCGCTGGGCGGCATCACCAAATTGTAAGCCCGCGCCAGACGGGTGATGCTATCTAACAGCACGATGACGTCTTTCTTAGACTCCACGACACGCTTAGCCCGCTCCAAAGTCAATTCTGCTACCTTCACATGATTTTCCGGCGGCTCATCAAACGTGGAACTGATGACCTCCGCTTTTACCGAGCGCTCGATATCGGTCACTTCTTCTGGGCGCTCATCAATGAGCAGGATGATAATCTCCACTTCAGGATTGTTGACTGCAATACTGTTGGCCACCTGCTTAATCAGCTCTGTTTTGCCCGCTTTCGGCGGCGCTGTAATCAAACCGCGCTGTCCTTTGCCCAAAGGCGCTACCAAATCAATCATACGCATGGCGTAAGCATCGGCGCCGGTTTCCAGCTTCAGGCGCTGCTGCGGATAAATAGGCGTCAGGCCGTCAAAGTGCAGTCGCTCCGGCGACATAGCCGGGTCCTGTCCATTTACCTTTTCCACCCGCAGTAAACCAAAATAACGTTCATTTTCTTTGGGCCTACGGCTCCACCCTTCTACGCGGTCGCCGCTGCGCAAATCAAATTTGCGGATCTGAGACTGGGATACATAAATATCGTCATAGCTGGGTGTGTAACCCAATGGCCGCAAAAAGCCATACCCTTCCGAGGTGATGTCCAAGATCCCATTGGCCCAGAGCTGTCCTTCCCGTTCCTTGAGCGCAGAGGTCTTTACGATCTCAAAGATCAGCTCCGCCTTGCGCAATTTAGAATAATAGGGAATCTCCAGCTCGCGGGCAACGCGATACAGCTCCACCATCGTTTTTGTTTCCAACATTTCTTGTTTGTATAGCAAACAAATTCCACCTTCAATATCGTTACGCTCGATTATTTTAATTTAATATAGTCCGGCTTGCGGTCATAGTCATGATATGCTTCAATGAAGCGAATGGTACCGGTTACGCCGCGCATAACAACGGTATGGGTAACGGCGTATTTTTCTGTAAAGCGCACGCCTTTCAGCATATCGCCGTTGGTTACGCCGGTAGCCACAAAATAAACGTCATCGGTAGATACCAGATCGTCCAGCGTCAGCACCTTATTCACATCGGCAATGCCCATTTCATGTACGCGGCACACTTCTTCTTCCGTTTCCGGCACCAAGCGGCCCTGCATATCGCCGCCCATGCATTTGATGGCTGCCGCCGCGATAACGCCCTCCGGCGCGCCGCCCTTGCCCATCATCATATCGATGCCTTCGGTGCCGAAGCTGGTGGCGATTACCGGCGACACGTCGCCGTCAGAGATAAATTTGCAGCGAGCGCCCAGCTTGCGGGCTGCATCTACAATATACTGATGCCGTTCCCGTTCCAGCATGACAATATTCAGCTCGCTGACGTCTTTGCCCAAGGCTTTGGCCACGTTGCGCATATTTTCTTCCGGCGAAAGGTTGATATCAATAGCGCCTTTGGCTTTGGGGCCTACCACGATTTTATCCATATACATATCGGGCGCATGTAATAAACCGCCCTTTTTGGCAACAGCCATCACCGCAATGGCGCCGTTCATATTTTTGGCAGTCAGATTGGTACCTTCCAGCGGATCCACGGCAATGTCTACTTCCACGCCGCCTTTACCTACTTTTTCACCGATATACAACATAGGCGCTTCATCCATTTCCCCTTCGCCGATGACCACCGTGCCGCTGATGGCGACGGTGTCAAACATATTCCGCATGGCTTCTACAGCAGCGCCGTCTGCCAAATTTTTTTCGCCCTTGCCAATCCAGTGGGCGCAGTTAATGGCTGCTGCTTCTGTAACGCGGGCCAATTCGATTACTAAACTTCTATCCATAGTATGCTTGTGTCCTCCATTTCAATTTTTTCTTTTGCTATTTTTTATTGCTTTTTGTCGTTCTTATGCTGTCCGTTTTTATTTGCTGACCATCGTTCTTTTTTTGCTACACTTCAATTTTTTTGCTACCCTTCGCCTATCCCTCCGTACCCGACCAGAAAAGCGTCGGGCATTCGCACATACTCTGGACTGTGCAGCTTTGCCGGACTTGCTGCGCTGTCCGTCACGCTTTGCACAGTCTGCGGTTCTGTGTGCCTTAAGTCGAAATTTGGGCGAAGGTAGCTGGGAGTTTTTTAACCCATAAGGCGGCGCGAATGCTTTGTGCCCTTTTGTATTCTCTACGTGCAGGGACAGCCGCCGCTAGCGCGAATGAAGCACGGTTTTTGTGCGAATGCGCTGAAAGCTGTCCGCGGGCCAGATTGACTGCCGAAATTTTTAGGAAGACGTCAGGAATACGAACTCCATAAAAGGGCGGCAGAGCGCTATAAAACGCCTTAGTTATTCCGTTTTGCCCAGTCGGCTTCAAATTTGGCAATTCCCAAATCGGTTTGCGGGTGGGAAACCATTTGTTTCAGAATTTTAAAGGGGATGGTGGCGATGTCGGCGCCGATTAAGGCTGCGTCGGTCACCTGCCGTGGGCTGCGCACGCTGGCTACGATAATTTCTGTGTCATAGCCGAAGTTATCGTAAATGGTTTTGATTTCTTCGATGAGCACCATACCGTCTTGACCGATGTCGTTCAAACGGCCAACAAAGGGGCTGACAAAGGAAGCGCCGGCCCGTGCGGCTAAAATAGCCTGATTGGCGGAAAAGCACAGGGTCGCATTGGTTTTGATGCCTTCTGCTTTTAACTGTTTCATCACACCCAAGCTTTCCGCTGTGATTGGCAGCTTAATCACGATATTTTCATGCAATGCGGCCAGCTCCCGCGCTTCCCGCAGCATGCCTTCGGCGTCGCTGGAGAGCACTTCTACGCTGATGGGGCCGCCTACCAAGTCACAGAAATATTTGACCCGTTCCAGATAGTCGCCGCCTTCCTTGGCCACTAAGGACGGATTGGTGGTTACGCCGCTGATAACGCCCATTTTTACAGCTTCTTCTACTTCAGCCTGATTGGCTGTATCCAAAAATAATTTCATGGTCTTTCCTCCACTGATTTTTTACAGACTTGCTTGTTACAGCGCTTTTCCTTCCGAACCCAGCACATTTTTAATTTTATGGGCCACAACCGCTTTCACATTTGCCCGGCCTACTTTTAAATATTCTCTTGGGTCAAAGACTTCCGGTTTCTGGAACAGCACTTCCCGCACACCGGCTGTCATAGCCAAACGCAGGTCGGAGTCGATATTTATTTTGCAGACAGCGCTTTTGGCAGCCTGACGCAGCATATCTTCTGGAATGCCGATGGCGTCGGCTAAATTGCCGCCGTTGGCCTGAATGATTTTCACATATTCCTGGGAAACGCTGGATGCGCCGTGCAGCACGATAGGAAAGCCCGGCAGCCGTTTTTCAATTTCTTCTAAAATGTCAAACCGCAGCATTGGCTTCTGACCGGGTTTAAACTTAAAGGCGCCGTGGCTGGTACCGATGGCAATGGCCAATGAATCGACACCTGTGCGGCTGACAAATTCTTCAACCTGATCGGGCTGGGTATATTTGGCGTCTTCCGCGTTGACGTTCACATCATCTTCAATACCGGCCAGTTGGCCCAATTCGCCTTCCACCACTACGCCGTGAGCATGGGCATATTCTACCACCTGTTTGGTCAATGCAATGTTGTCCTCAAAGGAATGATGGGAACCGTCAATCATAACGGAGGTGAAGCCGCCGTCGATACAGGCTTTGCAGATCTCAAAATCGGCACCGTGATCTAAATGCAGCGCGATGGGAATATGGCTCTGTTCCTGTAAAGCCGCTTCCACCAGCTTCACCAGATAGGTGTGGTTGGCATATTTTCTAGCGCCGGCCGACACCTGCAAGATCAGCGGAGAATTGAGCTCTCCGGCTGCTTCGGTGATGCCCTGCACCAATTCCATATTATTCACGTTGAAGGCTCCTACCGCATAGCCGCCTTCGTAGGCCTTTTTAAACATTTCTGTCGTTGTTACCAATGGCATATTTGCTCCTCCTTAAAAATAAATCATCTCATATTTTTATCCCGCAATGGGAATAAACGCTGCATGATTTTGTCTGTAACGGTAATTATACCACATATTTTTTCTCTTGTCCTTTTTGTCTTTGCTTTTTTCTATAATTTTGTTAAAATATTTTCAGGATATCTTTTTCCTGTCCTGTACGGATAGGCAACGATTAAATGAGAGCGGAGGTTTTTGTATGAAAACTTTGATTATCGGCGGCGTGGCTGGCGGCGCTTCTGTGGCGGCCCGTCTGCGCCGGTTGGACGAACAGGCGGAGATTATCATTCTGGAACGAGGCGAATATATTTCTTTCGCCAACTGCGGCCTGCCCTATTATATCGGCGATGTGATTACCAAAAAGGAATATCTGGTGCTGCAAACGCCCCAGAGCTTTGACGCCCGTTTTCGGGTGGAAGTGCGGGTATTTTCCGAGGCTGTAGCCATTCATCCCGACAAAAAAACGGTTACGGTGAAAAATCTGCGCACTGGAGACTGCTATGAAGAGTCCTATGACAAGCTGGTTTTATCGCCCGGCGCCGAACCAATCCGTCCAGCCTTTGTACCGGCAGACAGCGACCGCATCTTCACGCTGCGCAACATTCCCGACACCTACAAAATTAAAGACTACATCACTGTCAATCAAAGCAAATCGGCTTTGGTCATCGGCGGCGGCTATATCGGTCTGGAAATGATTGAAAACCTGCGCCGGGCCGGTATGGATGTTACGCTGCTGGAACGGTGCGAGCAGGTACTACGCAGCACGTTGGATTTTGATATGGCTTGTCTGGTGCATAAGGAGCTGAAAAAACAGGGCGTTCATTTGTACTTTAATCAGGAAGTGACAGCGGTTGAGCAGCAAGGCAGTATTGTTTGCGTTCACACGGCGGAAGGACAAACCTATTGCGCCGATATGCTCATTCTGGCCATCGGTGTAGCGCCGGAAAGCGGTTTGGCCCGTCAGGCAGGGCTGGCGTTATCGGCTAAGGGCTGCATTCAGGTGGACGAACATCTGCGCACCAGCAATGCCGACATTTATGCGTTGGGCGACGCCATTGAGGTAACCCATTTTGTCAGCGGCTTAAAGGCCCATATTCCATTGGCTGGACCGGCCAACCGGCAAGGCCGTATTGTGGCCGATAATATTGCTGGGTTAAACAGCGTGTATCAAGGCACACAGGGGACGGCCATTCTAAAATGCTTTGAGCAGACGGTGGCTGGCACCGGTTTAACCGAATATGCCGCCAAAGCAGCAGGCTTTGACTATGAAAAGGTGTTTGTGTTCCCGATGTCCCACGCCTCCTATTATCCCAACGCCTGTGAAATCAGCATGAAGGTCATTTTCACCAAGGATACGGGCCGCATTTTAGGCGCACAATTATTTGGCAAGGACGGGGTGGACAAACGGTGCGATGTGTTGGCGACTGCCATTCGCGCCAATATGACCATGTATGATTTGGTTCATCTGGAACTTTGCTATGCGCCGCCGTTCTCATCGGCCAAAGATCCGGTCAACATTGCCGGACTGGCTGCCGAAAATATTTTGACCGGCAAAATTGATGTGTTCCATTATCACGACATTGCCGACTTAAATCCAGACGAGGTGACGCTGCTGGACGTGCGCACCATCAAGGAATACGGCAAGAGCCACATCCCCAATTTCATCAATATTCCGCTGGATTCGCTGCGGGATAATCTGGACAAGCTGGATAAATCCAAACCGGTTTATGTCACCTGCTTGGCTGGACTGCGCAGCTATATCGGCTGCCGCATTCTGATGCAAAACGGCTTTACCTGCAAAAGCCTGTGCGGCGGTTACGAAATGTATTGTAATGTAAACAACTAAGACTTTATACGGCAAAGGCCCTTCTCCCAAACAACGAAAAAGGGCCTTTGCTATGCTCAGGTTATTTCAGCTCTGCCTTCAGCGTTCCGGTGCTTGCAAAATGATTGTACTGGCTTAAATTATCGGCCGAGGTGACTACAATTTCCCACACGCCAGCTTTAGGCTTGGCTGCCTTCACTGCGCCGCTGGTGATAATTTCCCGGCTGTAGGAAGCGCCCAGATAAGGAGTCTGCTCTACCAAAATGCCGTCTGGATTATATAAACTGAGCTGGCAACGCCCCAACGCCACCAAATGTTCCGCCTGGTTCAAAGGCGTTTGCTGGGCGATTTGCAGCACAGCGGAAAGCTCTTTGCAGCCTGCCGGCACCTGCACATACCAGGAGCGGGTTTGACCCTGCGGCACAGAAAATTGCCAGGTCAGGTTATCGTCCGAATTGTACACAACGGTTTCTTCCCGTATGCCGCTCCGCTGCACAATGTTCTCCGTTTTTTGCGGCAAGTGGCCCAATTTCAGTGCGCCGTAGCCCTGCTCAGCGGCAGGGAAATCCAAATCCCTGGCCCAGCCTGCCAACAGGTTCTGTAGCTGCTCTGTAGACAACGACAGTTTTTTGTACGCCGCCGCTTCCTGCACATGGGCAACTGCCGCCGTTACCACTGCTGCGGAAATGCTGGTGCCATAATCATATAAATAGGCTTGGGCGTACCAGGCGGGCACGGTGGAGAGCATTCCCGCCGGAGCAACTACCAACGGGCACCACTCTCCATTTAACAGTCCCCGCCCGCTATAATCTGCCACAAAGGATTCTTTGAGCAGCACTGCCTTATCCAGCGCGTACATTTCCGGCGCTACATAGCTGCCCACCCCCAGCACTGTTTGCGCCCTGGCCGGATAGGCAATGGTGTTTTTGCCGGGCCCATAATTTCCTGCGGCGGCAATCACCGGAATATTGGCCGATTTAGCCTGATTTAAGACTTCCTCCAATTCGGTACAAATGGTTTCTTCTTTGGGAATGCTCAGGCTTAAATTGATACAGTCTGCCCCGTCTAAAATTGCCTGACGGATGGCCCGTGCCAACAGCATTTGCGACGATTGGCCCTGACGGTCAAATATTTTATATACATATAGCTGCGCCTGCGGTGCAAGCCCCTGATAAGCTGTGCCATTGGCCGCTATCAGACCGGCCAGAAAGGTGCCGTGCCCTAAGGTGTCTGCCGTTAATTGAAGCTGGCTGCCATCCTCGGCTATGCTGGTTAAGGCAAAATTCAAATTATAGCCTGCGCTGTGCAGCGTGATATGCTGCGGCTTCTGCTCATAACAATACAGCGGCTGCTCATCGCTGAAATCGCAATTTTGGTTGGTGTCAATATATACACAGTCATATTGTTGGGCGCTGGCTACCACCAGCACCGCCATGCGCTGCTCACTGGCCGGGAACAGCTTGGGCTGCAGCTCGCCCAGCTCTAAAAAGGTTAGCCGGTACTGCTGCGCACTGTTGGGAATATGGCCGATGTGATAGATGGTGCCACTGGCGGCTACTTTATCACCGTAACAGGACACCGCCTGCGTATAGAGCAACCCTTCCTGGGTAAAGTCCCGATAAAGGGCCACCTTCTCCTGCCCATTCTCATTTTTTTGAAATGCTTCATGACTCAAATCAACACCGCTGTCAATTAGCGCAATGTGTTGGCCTGCACCGCTGGTATGGTAAAGTTTCTGGAACTGACTGATGCCGCATAGCTCCGCCACTGTATCTACGCTGCTCTGCGGCTCCTGGTTGGATGTATACTGCGGATTAAAGGGTGCTGTTACGGTAATGCCATCTTGTGTATTGCTGTGGGCTGCCTTGCCATTGTAGCGGTCGCTGGCGGCACCGGCCACCAAAAGCAGACACAGCAGCACAATCAATCCCCGTTTTTGCATCTGACTCGCCTCCGTCAAAAAGTTTCTCCTATCCACTTCCACAAAAATGAATGGAACCCTTTACCGACTTTTTGTAACTTCTTGGCGAAATCGGTTGCTTCCTGACATTCCCCAAAAAATTCTCAAGCTTTCTTAATGTTGTTGTAACTATTTGCTGACACATAAAAGGGACAAATATTGTATAATACAGTTACAGAACATGAATAAGTTATTCATTGTTCCCTCCAACATTTTTACCTTTTCTTTTGAAAATCACCGCCCCGCCCAGGCGGTGATTTTGTTTTTCAGATTTTTTTAATAATACGAAAAACAGGCTGCCGCAGCAAGCGTTTATTCTGCTCGCTGCGACAGCCTGTTGTCCTGTTGTCGTCTTTCTGTGATTGCTTTTATTTTACTGTTTGTATAGGATTATATTTCTTTAATTGGTATACAGGAAATGATAATTATAATAATTGGAATTGCGGGACAATTGCTCGCTCAGCTCGTCCAAGCCCATCTCTTCTGCCAGCGTGGGTACACCGGAAAATAAATTGGTGCCCAAAGCCAGCCTGTCCCCCGCGAAGGTAACGCCTAAAGCAGCCAGTGTGGTCGGGAACATGTCCAGTGTGGTAAACAGGCGGTTTTTGGTGTAGGCTGTAGGATTTTCCACCGCCGGATTGATGATGCAGTTATACACCTGCCGGTCGTATGCATCGTCCAACTTATTGAAGAAATTGCTGTCCATACTGAGATGGTCGCCGGAAATGACGATGGTGGTGTTCTCGTAAAAGTCCTGCTCCTGAATCCATTTGACAAATTCGCTCACCTGATGGCTGGAACAGCGAATGACGTTGGCATACTGCTCTTTGTTATAATCGGGACAGAGCGGGCACACATAGCCGTCCTCAAAGTGGGTGTCCACCGTCAGCATGGTCAGGTTAAAAGGCTGGTCCGACGCCGCCAGGCGCAGTAATTCTGCCTTGGCATACTCAAACAGCTTGCGATCCTCATAGCCCCACCATTCATGGTAATCCGCCGGCAAACGACCGTCCTCCAGCGCAGTGTTATAATCGTTAATTTCATAGTTGCCATGCTGGCTGAAATAATCGCCGCGACCGGCAAAGCTGCTGTCGGAGCCCATCATCACCACCTGCTGGTAGCCCTCTTGCTCCAGAATATCGCCCAACGTCCAGGCGCCGGGCAGCATTTTGCTGTAATCCCCGTAATATTTTTCACCATCAAAGGGTAATTTCAAGGGCAGGCCGGAGGTCTG
>CABQBF010000077.1 GCA_902462325.1 uncultured Peptococcaceae bacterium | reverse complement strand
TTTGTGTCCGAAATACCGTACTTGACTGTAATTTCCAGAATCGTGCCCTTCCCGGGTATCGTAGATAATCTCAAGCAGAACATCTATAGGGACATCTGTACCCACATCGAGAGCCTTTTCAGTGTTTTCCTCAATTGCAGAATTTTCCAAATACTCTTGCGGAAATGATGCCGCATCTGCCTTTGAGAGTTTAGATGCCACAATGCTAAAATACTTGCATCGCATTGTAATCAGAATCTTATCTTGATCTACTTTTGAAACGTCCGTAATCTCTTTGTCTGATTCATCTTCGAAGCTTTCGATAACTGGTCCCGCCCCAGGAACAAACACATCATAGCCTCTCACATCAAATCCTTTTAAATGTTTGTCCAGATAAGATGAAACTGTATCTAAGAATTGAACATTGCTAAGCAAGCTCTGCTCTAATTTTTCTTCATCTTCTGCTTTCTGTAGTTCAGGTTTTACTACTTCGTCGATAAAATCCTTCAGGGAGCTCCAGTAAGTTAATTTTGAGCTATCAATCTGAAGCTCCTGCATTTCTTCTATCAGATCCGGATGCAGTTTTTTCTTATCATTTTCATCCGCAAAATCCTTTGGATTCTCTGAGACAAAATGTATCGGACCTGCATAGTGCTTTACGATTTCAAGAACCGTTCTCCATACCAGATAATCTCTATAACCTTCTCTACCGTCTGGTTTAAACGGTTTTTTTCTTGATAGCGCCCTCGCGACTATTATCTTATACTCAATATCCGGGTATCCTTCGGGAGGATATGCATCATGTGACAGCAACAGCTCTGTCAAAAAATCCTCATACCGAGCATCTTCGTCAGCATATTTCGGTTCAAATTCAATTTTAATTTCCCTATATGCCAGCCGGTTATACTCCTCCAATTTCTTTTGTGCTGCACTTCCAGCTTCACGCAGCTTTTCTCTATGCTTATTCAGAGTCTCATCAAACACAATCTCAAGCACAATAATGTTGCCCATTTTCAGCAGTAATTGCATCTGAGTTCCTCTGGCATAAAAATCTCTGCAAAATATATTTGTATCAAGAACAATTATCAAATCGTGCACACCCTCTCGTAATAAAATCTTGGTTTCAGTATAGCATTGAGAGCCTCATAAAACACCTATTTTTTTCCGTTCATCTGCCTTCTGAATACTCCGTATCGCCTGCCGGAGGCTGTTCTCCCGGCCATGCTGGTGATACGGATGGCTGAATCTATGCTTATGGAAGATCATGCAGGAGCCTTCTGTCGGATAACCGGTGCAGTGCAGATACCAATAGTGACCGGTGTTTCTACTCTGGATTGTTACGTCCATGTCGTCAGCCAAAATAATATTGAAATATGCAGGATCTACCTGCTTAAGCTGTTCACTGTCAAACATACACGCCTCCTCATCGTTTCTTCTTAAACCAGGCAGCCAGTGCCTTATCGATAATCGCTTCCACCTCTTTCGGATCTGTATCCTGAAAATACTTTTCTCTGATACCTGCAGACAATTTGATTGGCTTCGGCGCAGGCTTTTCTTCTACTACGCCATGCACCGGATCCACTTCCGGCTGCTTTCCAGCAATCGCCTCCAGGATCGTTTTTTCTGTCATGGGAGCTTTCCGGACCTTTGCAGCAATATCTTTATTGATTGCCACACCGGATTTTTTCGAAGCTTCCATTGCAAGCTTCTGCGCCTGCTCCGGCAGATAGGAAAGCTGTACTGCTGCCATCAGCTGCATATTTCCCTGGTCCAGCATTTCTTTGATCTCCGGAATAAGCTGATTTACTCGAAGGAGCCTGGCAACCGAGCTCCCGGACAGGCCGTATTCCTCTCCCAGACTGTCACGATTCTTTGAAAGGTGGTCACTGTGACCACCTTTTTCATCGCCGCCCTCCAGCACCTTCAGTTTCTCCATGATTTTATCTCTTTTTCGCTGATACAGAACCTTGTCATAACGCTCCGCCAGGACTGCTGCCTTCTCTGAAATCGATAAGTCTGTAAAGGACCTCTGCATCAGATTTGTTTCGATTACATACACGTAGGCATCCGCATCCGACAGATTTTCCTTTACGATTACCGGTATCTGAGTGAGCCCGGCCAGCTTACCAGCGTTCTGTCTGTTGTGACCGGAAAGCATTTCATATCCGTAATGCATTTTTCTGACGATTACCGGATTTAAGATTCCGTGTTCTTTGATGCTCTCCACCATGTCATTCAGGCGCTCTCCCTCATACAGATGAAACGGATGATCATGAAATGGTCTGATTCCATTGATATCGAGTATTTCCACTCCGTCTCCTGCAGCAGCGCCGGCCGATGGATCTCCGGTCAGCAGGTCTACTGCATCAGAAAAGATTTTTCTTTTTGGTGCATCAGCCTTCATCGTTCATCAACTTCTTTGCAAGATTTCTGTATGCCTCGCAGGCTTTATTTCCCGGCGCATATTCAATAAGCGGCTCACTGTAATAAACCGATTCACCGACCTTGACTGTACTCGGAACCATACTCTTAAAGATCCGGATCTGTCCCTGAAATGTCTTACCCACTCCCTCTGTAATCACCTTGCAAAGATTGGTTCTGGTATCACACATCGTCAGAAGAATCCCCGCCACCTGCAGTTTGTTATTGATATGATTTCTGATCTTGCTCACTGTCTTCAGAAAATCCTGAAGTCCCATCATCGCCAGAAGCTGTGGATTCACTGCAATGATTACCTCATCTACTGCAGCTAAAGCATTAATTGTCAGAGAGCCAAGCGAAGGACAGGTATCGATCAAAATAGCATCATAGGAATCTCGCAGCGGATCCAGAATTCTTCCAAGCATCCCCTCTGCTCCCATTTCCAGACGTAACTTGGAATCTACCGCTGAAAGCACCATGGAAGAAGGAATAAAATCAACGCCATTGCGGCTCATGATATATTCCGAAGGCTCCGGCATCGCCTCATCTTCAATCTGCGCCATCATAAGATCACCGATTGTCACCGGAATCGCCGTAACATCATCCACACCAAAACAGGTGGTTAAATTTGCCTGGCTGTCAAAATCTACTGCCAGTACCTTTTTACCCATCTCGGCCAAGGAATAAGCCAGATTGATGGTCGAAACAGATTTGCCTACACCGCCCTTAAAGGACCCGATCATATAAATCTTTGCCATAATCACTGCACCTCCTCGCATACGCCGTATACCATAGTCTGCTCTGCCACGAACTGCGCATGAAGCCTCGCCTTTTCCTGCTCAAAGCGTCTCTGCAGCTTCTTCGTCTCCTACGACATAAAGGAAGCCTCCGCCTCTGCCAGTGCAGCTCTCTCTGCATCCGGAGTGATAATGAGCTTGCCATTCTCACAGCTGACCGAGATATAATCCCCAATCTCAAAGCCCAGCTCCTGCAGCCACAGGCCCTTCAGCATGATCGCCGGTGTCTCCTTGTAGCGGTACCCGCTCGGCCCATATACCTTCATACTTCTGTTTTTCTTAAATGCCATGTTCGTTCCTCCTTAATCATTGATTCATTGAAGCTTTGCATCGAAGCTGCTTAGAGGACTCCATCAGTGTTCTAGACTATCGTCTTTCACTGTCGCGGCATTCGTCGAATGCTTCTGCAAGCAGAGCACTCT
Source organism: uncultured Peptococcaceae bacterium (assembly GCA_902462325.1). Classification (GTDB taxonomy): domain Bacteria; phylum Bacillota; class Peptococcia; order Peptococcales; family Peptococcaceae; genus UBA7185. The sequence continues at coordinate 8,060 of CABQBF010000077.1, read as the reverse complement.
CCTCATTGCTCGCGCAAAAAAAGAACGCCTTCCCAAGAGTTTTTCTCTTAGAAAAGCGTTCTCAATAAGTACAAATATATGATTTTCTTCTTGCAGGACTTGGTACTGCGATTCTATCGACTCGGTATTATCGAGTATTTTCGAGCATTATCAAGTACAATTTTGCTGTACTTTTTTCTCCGATAGCCTCAAAGCCCGCATAAAATGGGCATTTATTCCTTCACAGACTTCAATGTCGGGAATAAAATCACATCGCGGATGGAGGCTGCGTTGGTAAGCAGCATACACATGCGGTCGATGCCGATGCCCAAACCACCTGTTGGTGGCAGGCCATATTCCAGCGCGGTGATAAAGTCTTCGTCCATTGGATGGGCTTCATTGTCGCCTTTGGCTTTGGCTTCCATCTGTTTTTCAAACCGGCCCCGTTGGTCGATTGGATCGTTTAATTCAGAGAAAGCATTGGCATGTTCTCTCCCTACAATAAACAATTCAAAGCGGTCAGTCAGTTCTGGCTGTCCGTCTTTGCGGCGGGACAATGGAGAAATTTCGATTGGGTAATCGATGACAAAGGTAGGCTGAATTAAATGTTCTTCTACCTTTTCGTCAAATACTTCCGCCAGCACTTTGCCCTTCGGCATATCGTCTTCCACGGCTACGCCGATGGCGCGGGCTGCGGCGCGGGCTTCTTCGTCAGTGGCAATGGTGCTGAAATCTACGTTGGTATAGCGTTTTACCACATCATTCATGGTGATGCGTTCCCATTTCACACCTAAGTCTACTTCATGCTCCCCGTAAGTCAGTTTGGTAGTGCCCAATACTTTTTCTGCCACATATTTAAACAGATTTTCTGTCAAATCCATCATATCGTTGTAATCGGCATAGGCCTGATATACTTCCATCAGGGTAAATTCCGGATTATGGCGGGTGTCAATGCCTTCGTTGCGGAACACGCGGCCCAGCTCATACACTTTTTCCAAACCGCCCACAATCAGCCGTTTTAGATGCAGTTCCAGCGCAATACGCATATAAAGCTGCATGTCCAGCGCATTGTGATAGGTGATAAACGGACGGGCAGTAGCGCCGCCGGCTAAAGTGTGCAATACCGGGGTTTCCACTTCCAAAAAGCCCTGGTTGTCCAAAAATTCACGCACATAGCGCACAATTTTGCTGCGCAGGATAAAGGTATTTTGCACTTCCTGATTCATAATCAAATCCACATAGCGCTGCCGGTAACGCAGTTCCACATCGGTTAAGCCATGATATTTTTCTGGCAACGGACGCAACGATTTGGTTAGCGGCGTAAATTCCCGCACCGAAATAGTTGTTTCCCCTTTTTCGGTTACAAAAACAACGCCGCGGATGCCTACGATATCGCCAATATCCGCTTTTTTGAAAAACCAGTGATTGTCCTCACCGGCTACATCCAACCGAGAATAAATCTGGATATTGCCGCTTAAATCCTGCACGTTGGCAAAGCCTGCTTTCCCCTGCCCCCGTTTGGCCATCAGACGGCCGGCAATCACCACTTCTTCACCGGAAGCAATGAGCGTTTCGGCGTTATCCAGCACATCTTTGGCGTGATGGGTTCGTTCAAACCGCTGCCCAAAAGGATTCACACCTTTTTCCCGCAAAGCTTCCATTTTATCCATGCGTACTTTCATCAATTCATTTTCCCGTTTTTCTTCCTGTGTTTGTTTTGCCATGATGTTCCTCCTTCTGCGTGCAACGGCGCTTAACCTTTGCTGATTTCTAAAATTTCCAGTTTGATAACGCCTGCCGGCGCTTCCACATCAATAATTTCCCCGGCTTTGTGGCCTAACAGCGCCCGTCCCACCGGCGATTCGTTGGAAATCCGGTTGTTCATCGGGTCGGCTTCTACAGTCCCTACCAACCGATATTCGTTAATTTCGTCAAATTCAATATCTTTTACTTTTACCAGAGAGCCGACGGAAACCACCCCTTCTACATGGGCACCATCCTCAATGACCTTGGCATTGCGAATCATTTTTTCCAGTTCCAGAATGCGGCCTTCCATAAAAGCCTGTTCATTTTTGGCATCATCATATTCGGAGTTTTCGCTTAAGTCCCCCAAAGCGATTGCTTCTTTTAACCGTTCTTTTACTTCAGTCCGTTTTACACTGCGCAGATTTTCCAGCTCCTGCTCCAGTTGTTCCAGACCTTCCCGTGTCAGAATAACGTCTTGTTCGCTCACTGTGTAACGCCCCTTATCTTCAAAATAAAGTAACTAGCATATCTTTTGATTATAGATATACTATTTCTTTTTGTCAAGGTCTTTATTTGCGAAACAATTCGTATTATAATAAGGTTGAATTTTTATGGATTCCTTATCAAATACTATATATAAAAATGGAGGTTTCTCATTATGACAACAAAAATTGCAATCAATGGCTTCGGCAGAATTGGCCGCCTGTGTGTACGGGCTGCCCTGCAGCACGATGATGTGGAAATCGTGGCGATCAACAGCACATCCAACCCGGAAGGCACCGCCCATCTGTTCCAGTACGATTCTACCCACGGCACCTATCGCGGCGACGTTTCTTTCACCGAAGACAGCCTGGTGGTAGACGGCAAAAAAATCCGTCTGTTATCGGACCGCGACCCTAAAAATCTGCCTTGGGGCGATTTGGGCGTTGACATCGTTATCGACAGCACCGGCAAATTCAAGAGCAAAGAGGACTGCCAGGTGCATCTGGACAACGGCGCCAAAAAAGTCATTATCACTGCTCCGGGCAAAAACGTGGACGCTACCATCGTTATGGGCGTAAACGAAGAAATTTACACCCCAGACTGCCAGGTAATTTCCAATGCATCCTGCACCACCAACTGCCTGGCGCCTGTGGTAAAGGTCATCAACAACAACTACACCATCAAACACGGCTCCATGACAACGGTCCATTCCTTTACCAACGACCAGAAAAATCTGGACAACCGTCACAAAGATTACCGTCGGGCCCGCGGCTGCACCCAGTCCATCATTCCTACCACCACCGGCGCTGCCAAAGCAGTAGGGGAAGTAATTCCAGCCATGAAAGGCAAATTGAGCGGTCTGGCTCTGCGTGTGCCGACACCAAACGTATCGCTGGTAGATGTGGTATTTGAATTGGAAGAAACCGTAACGGTAGAAGAAGTCAACGCACTGCTGAAAAAAGCCAGCGAAACCGACATGAAAGGCATTCTGGGCTATTCGGACAAACCGCTGGTTTCCATCGACTACAACGGCGACGACCGTTCTAGCATTGTAGACGGCTTATCCACCATGGTTCTGGACGGCACCATGTTAAAAATCATGGCCTGGTATGACAACGAATGGGGCTATAGCTGCCGCGTAGTAGACTTGGCCGCCTATGTCGGCAAGAATCTGTAATACCAAACATCCACGGTTCTGCCTTATATAACAAAACTCCCGCACCCAGTTTTTACACTGTATGCGGGAGTTTCTGTTATCCCTCCATTTTTTAGCTTACACCACTTATCCGCGCCATTTCCAATCGGCCACTTCCGGCATATCGACGCCGTATTCCCGAATATACTGGTTGTGTTCCACCAGCTTATCATTCATTTCCTGCACAATGGCTGCGCCTTCATATTGCAAGGCCGGCACCAGCTTCACAGCATCCATCACCAGATGGAACCGGTCAATGCCATTCTGCACCCGCATATCGAAGGGTGTGGTGATGGTGCCTTCCTCTTTGTAGCCGCGCACATGCAAATCCTGATTGGTCCGTTTATAGGTCAACTCATGAATCAGCGACGGATAGCCGTGATAGACGAATAAAACAGGCTTATCCTTGGTGAACAGCATATCATAATCGGATTGACGCAACCCGTGCGGATGCTGACTGGAATCCTGCAGGCGCATCAAATCCACCACATTGACCACGCGAATTTTCAAATCGGGCAGCTTTTCACGCAAAATGGATACCGCCGCCAGCGTTTCCAGCGTAGGTGCGTCACCGCAGCAAGCCATAACCAAATCGGGCGCTCCGCCTGCATCGTTGGAGGCCCATTCCCAGATGCCAATACCCTGGGTACAGTGCTTCACAGCCTGCTCCATGGTAAGCCATTGCGGGCGGGGATGCTTGGAGGTCACCAGCACATTGATATAATTTCTGCTGCGCACACAATGGTCAAAGCAACTCAGCAGGCAGTTGGTATCCGGCGGAAAATACATGCGCACCACGTCGGCCTTTTTATTGGCCAGATGGTCAATAAAGCCCGGATCCTGATGGGTATAGCCGTTGTGGTCCTGCTGCCATACATTGGACGATAAAATATAATTCAGCGAAGCAATCTCGGCCCGCCACGGCAATTCTCTGGTTACCTTCAGCCATTTGGCGTGCTGAGAAGCCATCGAATCCACAATGCGGATAAAAGCCTCATAGCTGTTAAAAATGCCGTGCCGCCCGGTGAGCAGGTACCCCTCCAGCCAGCCTTCACAGCAATGCTCCGACAGCATGGAGTCCACAATCCGGCCTTCCTGGGCCAGATATTCGTCGTCCTCCAGCATTTGCCCGTTCCAAACCCGCTTAGACACCTCAAACACTTTATTCAAGCGGTTGGACATGGTTTCATCGGGGCCAAAAATCCGGAACGTATCTGGATTTCGCTGGACAATATCCCGCACAAAAGCGCCCAGTTCCAGCATATCCTGCGCTTCCACAGCGCCGGGTGCCGGTACGTCTAAAGCATAATCTCTAAAATCGGGCAGTTTCAAATCCCGCAGCAATCGTCCGCCATTGGCATGGGGATTGGCTGCCATGCGGCGGTCGCCCTTGGGCGCTAACGCTGCAATTTCAGGCAATAGTCTGCCGTCACGGTCAAACAATTCTTCCGGTTTATAGCTGCGCAGCCAATCTTCCACCATCTGCACATGCTCCGGCTTGCTCAAACTAATCGGCACCTGATGGGCCCGGAAGGTATCTTCAATTTTTTGGCCGTCTACTTTCTTCGGCCCGGTCCAGCCCTTGGGCGCGCGCAGAATAATCATCGGCCACACATAATACGCTGACCGTTTTCCTGCCCGCACAGTCTCCTGAATAGCCCGGATATCCTGATAAGCCAGCTCCAGCGCTTCCGCCATAGCCTGATGCATATAACCGGGGTCAGAGCCTTCCACAAAGTAAGGCTTCCAGCCCATCCCTGCAAAAAATTGCCGCAGCATATCGTCAGGCGTGCGGGCCAGAATGGTGGGGTTGGCAATTTTATAGCCGTTTAAATGCAAAATAGGCAGCACCGCGCCGTCTTTATCGGGATTGATAAACTTGTTGCTCTGCCATGCCGTAGCCAACGGGCCTGTTTCCGCTTCTCCGTCGCCGACCACGCAGGCCGCAATCAAATCGGGATTGTCGAACACTGCGCCAAAGGCATGGGCCAACGAATAGCCCAACTCACCGCCCTCGTGGATGGAGCCGGGAACCTCCGGCGCCACATGGCTGGAGATGCCGCCCGGAAAGGAAAATTGCTTAAACAGCTTTTTCAGCCCCTCTTTGTCCTGTCCCACGTTGGGGTACACCTCGCTGTAACTGCCGTCCATCCAGGACTGGGCCACCATGGCATTGCCGCCGTGTCCCGGGCCGGACAGATAAATCATATTCACATCATATTTACAAATTAAGCGATTGAGATGGGTATAAATAAAATTCTGCCCCGGCACAGTTCCCCAATGCCCGACAATTTTTTGTTTCATCTGCTCCCGGGTCAACGGTGTTTCCAAAAACGGATTGTCCAACAAATAAAGCTGCCCCGCCGCCAAATAATTGGAGGCGCGCCACCACTTATCCAATAAGGTCCATTCCTGTTCTGACAAAATCTGATTCTGCATAGACATCCTCCTCGCTGTTGCACAGATTTGATAAAAACTTTTCCTATTGTTATTTTATCATAGTTTGTGAGAAACGTCATCTGCCAATCTATAGCGCTTTCACACTTTACACAAGAAAAACTGTGAATAAAAAGCATCGCAGTGACAAAAACACAGCTGGCAGACAGAGCGCAAGCTCCACCTGCCAGCTATCATTTCTCCATAAATACTGTTTAAATCCCTGCCAACACGCCAGCTAATGGATACCCAACAAATGTAAACAAAATCACTGCTAAAAAGCTGATCGGAATGGCATAACTTTGAATTTCTTTAGCAGTATAATAGCGTTCTTCCCCATAGCAAAATGCTGCCAACGGAGAAGCCGCCGGCGTCATCATGGCAATGAAACAAATCATCATCACACCCAACGCAATCGGTGCCGGATTTAACCCTAATTGTCCGGCACAGGCCACCACAACAGGCATCAATGCAATCGCCATAGCTACATTTACTGCAAAATTGGTAATAATCAGAGCTGCCAAATAAATGATAAACACCACGACCAATGTCGGTTTGCCCGCTAAAATTGGATTCAGGAATTGTTTAATGACTACAATAATACCTAAATCAGCATTTCCTATGGCAGTACCCAGCACTAAACCTGCTGCAACCATCAATAATACGTTCCAAACAATGCCCTGTCCGGCTGCCTGCTGAATATTCAATAACGGCTTGCCGTCCACCTTGACAATGGCAAACACTACAATCCAAAACGTTACAACACCTAATACTCCTACTGTTTTTAGCAAACGAAAAACTGCCATATTAGTCAACGATTCGAAAGTAGGAAGAATTGTCATCAGCAAAAATAATATTATCATCCATAAATATGCTTTTTGCGATTTACTAATTGGCGGCAATTCGCTGGCCTGTTTAATACTGTCAACTGTAACATTTTGTAATTTGCTTATATCTGGTCTAAATATAAATTTAATCAACAGCATAAACATCGCGAACAATAGCAATGACATAATAACATTATATAACATATAACCATTAGCGCTCATTGTATACATACCTTCTGTCACATTTCCAAAAACACGTATCAATGTGAGCCCAATACCTTTGTAAACAAATCCCGGCTGTCCAATGCCAGCACCTAAAAATATCATACCAAACATATAGATCCATATTTTATCCTTGCCATGTTCAATTCCAACCGTTTTACAAATTGCTGCAACAACACTAAACATGATAATGGCCGACACCATCTGATTAACCACAAAAGCAAGTATATAAGAACAAAGACCAATAGTTGCCAAAATAATATACGGTCTCCCTGCAATAAAGTTGCGAGTCAATATCCATCTTGTTACATATTGCATGCTATCCGAAGAAGTAAGTCCACCGCCAAATAAAATAAACATCAAGATAACTAGGATAATGCTGTCATCCCCCATTGCCAAAGAGAATGCCACAGCAAAACTTTCTGTATATCCACTTAGTCCTACCATAGCAATGGACAGTAAACTAACCCAAGGCCCACCTACAGTAGACCATAAAAATAATGTGCCCAAGAAAATAAAAGCGATTTTCATACCTACTTCTGTAACTGGTCCCATTGCCGGCAATAAAAAACCAATCAACATCAAGCCAATCCCTAAAATTATGCATAATATCTTTTTTATATCTTTCATCTTCACACACCTACTCTCTTTATTACTCTATTTCCTCAGGTTCTGTTACACAGGCTGCGATCTTAGAGCTGTAGCCCAGCGCTTCCGGCACCTCTGTCACATTCTGCAGCTCGCAGGAGGCTGCGCCGGGCATACGGAAGGTCATGTTATCTACCTTGGCAACCGGTACTTCCTCTGGTTTTTCTACCTGCGGCACATATTCGTATGGATACCGATAAGCGCGATAGATCATGGCAGCGCCGTCATGCTCAAATGGATTTTTAAATTCCCAAACGATCTCTTTTTCCGGCGTTACTTCAAAAATGCGGGCAAAGCTGCCTTCTGTGATCATCGTATTGCCGTTGGGCAAACGCTGTGCCGAGCTTACCAGCTGGCTATAAAAAGCCGTATTTTCGCACATCGCCATCATACCTTTCCGCAGGTCGCTGCCTTTGAAGCTCCATACCACTTCCAGCGTTACAGGGTTGATTTCCAGCACACGGGAATGGTCGCGGATATCTACCTTGGTGCCGTCCTTGCTCATGCGGTCCGGCAAGCCATAC
>CABQBF010000076.1 GCA_902462325.1 uncultured Peptococcaceae bacterium | reverse complement strand
GTCAACAACGAAACAGTAATGATCGCCAACAGATAAACGCCGGAAACATTGATGGTTTTATCGTACAATAAAACAATATTATAATTAATGACTGTGGCAATCAAAATCAATACCACCGTAATCAAGCCATGTAAAAAAAACTGGCGAAAATTCATGTTTATGTCCTTTGCCGACATCTGATACGCCCCCCTTGTTTTGATTATATCATAGAAAAACCATTTCTGCATTATCCGAGGCAATGTAATTTTTACTGCACAAAGAAATAAATACTTCTTTAGCAACACAAAAAAGATTGCCGCTACAAGTCATCAACTAAATTTGCTAGCGGCAATCTTCTATTTAATTCTATACCTTAAACATTATACCATGAATTTCAAGCCCATTGGAATCAGAACCAAGGCCATAACAAGTGTTAAGAATACCATCATAATTGCACCTGCTATATATGCAGATTTGGTTGTAGTGAATTCATGGGCATGAATCATTGCGCCATTTACAGAACCGGCCGGCGTTAACAAACCAATTACACCATATACAGTGATTACCATCAGCGCAACCTGCAAATTAAATTGTGCCTGTGCAGCCATAGTCATAGCAATCGTCATCATAGTGATAGTAACTGCTACATTATTTGCTACGTTAGTTAAAATAAATGTAATCAACCCTAACGTTAATAAGAAGCTATAGCTTGGCATACTAAACAATGGAGCCATTAATTGACCAACCATCGGTGTAATGCCAGAAGCTTCACTGGTAATCTGGCCAGCTACTACCATAGCAGAGGCTACGACCAAAATTAAATCCCAATAAAAATAACCAGGCGCTGTTTTCTTATTCAATACAGGCTGTCCGTCCACTTTCCAAATCATAGCCAAGGCAATCAGGAAAATAACCCAACCATAAACGCCAATTTTACCGAAATAAACACGAATGCCAGTTTGCCCGGCAGCGAAGCTTAAGAAAATACAGCCGATAATATTAGCCAACAGAATACACAAAACCGTTTTTTGCCGTTTATTTAAAGGTAACGATTCTTTCTGGAACTGGGTAATATCAATGTTTTTCAATCTATCTACTTTACAGCCTGGTGTGATAAACATTACCAACATCCAGCCTACGCAGGTAACTGCCAACGTAACCAGTTCACTGATAATCCAGCCACCCATGTTAATCTGAATGCCTGCTTTAGTAGCCATGCCAACAGTCATTAAACACCAGCCTCTAAATGGGAACAAAGAGAAAGCAATGCAACATACTACCATGAAACCCATCAATACCATAGCTGGATATAAATCACCTTTTTTGTAACCAGCCTGTTCAAAAATAGACTGATATACAACGAACATAATCAGCGCAACCAATGTCTGATTCACAACAATACTTATAAGTGCCGGAACTAAAATAATGAATGCAGTCAATACCCATGGCTTCCCTTGAGTAAATTTCGCACCTAACAATTTGTTAGACATCCATTGTGTTAACTGACTATCCTGCAACATGCCCAAAAAGAACATCCCTAGTAGCATCAACATAACGGATTCATTGCCAAATGCCGAAGCAATGGCCGCACCTGTATTACCAAAATCAGTCATACCAAGTGCCACCAAACCAAGTAACGATGTCCAAATTAAGTTATCGGCATCGACAGACCAACCATAAATCAAGCCTAGGAAAATACCGATAACGGCCATCCCATACGGTGTGATGGATCCAATTGGCGGAACAAATCTAAATAAAAACATCAACGCCATTGTAATGATAAAATGCAAATATTTCAAATCTTTTGTCTCTGCTGTTTGAGTAGACATAATTCCCCATCCCCTATCTAAAAAATTATTACTGCTACTCTAAAAAATAAAAATTTCTATAAAAATACTAACATCCCAAAATCACCAAATATTATATTTACCTCCTTTATTTTGGATTTTTATTTTTATACTATTTTAGACAATAAAAAATAGAGATGATTTAGCAATTTATACTTTACCATCTCTATATATCCAGTATATATTCACAAAATTTAATATCCTAAAAAGTATACTAATCAATCAGGTCATAATACATTACATTATATAATTGTTTTTAAAATATATAAATTCATCTTATATATTTATATCATACACATCCATGTTTTGTTTTACAAACACTTTTTTATTGTTGCTTTACCTGCCTTGGTACACCATTAAACTGTAACTGATTTTGAAAGTTTATCTTGACATCACAATTTTTTCATTTCACAGGTAAATTTTACTTATCAGATTGCTACATATTTTTTCTGAAATAACAAATACTTTCTATTAAGATGGGCTGCATCCTCTTTCACAGTGTTTGTACACTTGTATCAGAACCATTCAGAAGGGAGTTTTTTATTTATGAAAGCAACAGGTATTGTGCGCAGAATTGATGATCTGGGCCGTGTCGTAATTCCGAAGGAGATCCGCCGCACTTTGCGGATTCGGGAAGGCGACCCACTAGAGATTTTTGTGGACCATGACGGAGAAGTCATTCTGAAAAAATATTCACCAATCGGAGAGTTGGGCGAATTCGCGCAGGAATATGCCGATTCTTTGTTTGAAGCTACTGGGCACATTGCAATTATTACCGATAGAGATCAAATTATCGCTATTGCCGGCGCTTCTAAAAAAGATTTTTTAGGCAAATCCATCGGTATGGCTGCTGAAAAGGTCATGGAAGAACGGAAGGCTGTCAGCGTAAACGATACCGCCATTCATGCTCTGTTCCGCGGCAATAACGACAGCGGCATTGAAAAAACATTTACCTCACAGATTATGGCGCCGATTATCGCTGAAGGGGATCCAATCGGCACTGTCATCATCGCAACCAAAGAAAGCAACGTAAAAATGACCGATTTAGAATTAAAACTGGCTGAAACCGCCGCTTCTTTTCTGGCAAAGCAAATGGAGCAATAAACACGAACAGAAAAGAAAGTCTGCTGCAAATCTTTTTCAGGTTTGAGCAGACTTTTTTACATACGATATAAAACTTTGTTAAAAATTTATTTCATTATCATGATGGCCCGTTACCTTCTGTTTACTCCACGATTTCAAATTGGGCAGAAATATATTCTTTCGTCTCTGTATCGATGGATATCCGATAGGATAATCGATACACGCCCGGCTGCAAACCGGGATACCATTCTGCCAGCGCCGAGCCTGGCATTACTTCCTGCACAGGATCTTCCATGCCACAAAACCCGGCCTGACGGGGCACTTCCTGCCAACTGCCATCGGATTGTTGTTGCTCCAGCAAAGGCGCGTACAGCATAGAATAGGCTTCTCCTGTTTCATTGACAATCTGCCATTCCCATTCCTCATCCTCCAGTGTATATTGTGTCTGCACCATTTCTAAACGCAGCGGCGCTTTTTCTTCCTGTTGTACAACTGTATCGTCCGAATTATCGCCCGATATGCCGCATCCCAATAAACTGCAGCTTAACAAGAACACCATTAATCCTTTACTCCAATAACCCATTCGCCTCATCCTCTCGCTATCATCTATAAGATTCATGTTCCCTTATTTTTAAGACGATACCGCCGGCAAAAAGTTCCAGAGAAGCGAAAAGCTGCGCCGCTAACATCTATGGTGCATTCTTTCTCCAATGCAGGCACCACCCAACTATACGCTGCGCAACGGTTATTCCTGCAGCAAGGCATCTATTTTCTCTTTATATGCTTCTGTTTCCCGAATGCCGGCATATTTACCGCGAGATTCACCTTGCCGGAAAAACAGCACTTGCGGTACGCCTTTTAACGACAGGCGCTCCATCAGACTTTTCTCTGTCACTGCATCTACATGATAAAAAGACACCGGTTGCTCTGCGTACAGCCGCTCCAATTCTTCCAGGATAGGCGTTACTTGCTGGCAAATATGGCAGGTGGCCTTGGAAAATAATACAACGCATGTTTCCCGATTTTTTGTGGTCTTTTCAAAAAATAGTTTTTCATTGAGGTCTAACATCTTCTGTCACTCCTTATATTTTGAAGCGAATTTTTTGTTCCTATGGGATAACAGTTTCTAGTATAGCAGATTTCTTTATGTTGGGATGATTTTTATTCATAATCATGCAATAATAATTTCCTATATCGCAAAAAAAGCAGCCACAAAAGATCGCTAACGTCTTTTGCGGCTGCTTGCTTCATGATAGATCCATCGCTTTACAGTACAATGCCCAGGTAGGCCAAACCATCTTCTATATACTGAGCCAATGGTTTTTTTCCTGTCAAATAATAAACAGCGGCCTGCTGGTCTGGATGATGGTGATACCGTTCTTCTTTCAGCTTTAAATAATTTTCTTCTGGCGAACGGTCTTCTTTGCGGAATTCATTATCACGGCCCAACAGCATCAGCGCTTCCAAGGTTTCCACAACTTTTCTGTCCAAAGTCATCAGATAATCGTTCAACGCTTTTTCTTCCGGCAGATAAACGCCCCATTTCTTTGGGCCATTTTCGGCTTCATAAGCGGAACGGGCTGCTTCCCGCTCTGCTGCCAAATGGATGGTTTCTACAATCATATCTTTTTCTTCTGCAAACATATAGGTTCTCCTTCTATTGTTCTTCTGCGGCCAACAGTTCTCTACACACCATCCGGCATTACCGATTGATCGTTTGCTGCAGGCTGCGTATTGGCATCTGTTTTTAGGACTTCACCTGGAATACCGCCGGGCTGTGTCGGTTCTGCAGGCTGCTGTCCGCTGCCTGTATTCCCGTTATCCACCGGCTGTTCTGGAACAACGGCACCCTGATTTTCTGTGGGCTGCTGATTAGATGGTTCCCCGGCCTGGTGGTTGTCACCCGGTGTTGTATCAACAGGACTCTGTCCTTCTCCATTTGGATTGGTTACAGTGCCCGAATCGCCCCACGAATTTGTATCGGTCTGGCCAGGTTCCTCTGTCAACAGTTCATTTTCACCAAGAGAAGCCTCGTTTTCCATCTGTTCCTTTAATTCTGCCTCTTTCTTCTTCTGTTCCGCCGTTAAAGTAGACTGCCGCGCCTGTTCCTTTTGTACGATGGTATTCACATTCACCACATTCAGACTGCTGATTGGCGTAGCATAAGGGTTGAAATAGTCATTGACAATTTCCAGAATTTCCGTTTCATTCGGCAAGTAATAAGACAACCCGCTCACATATTGGGCAGCCCCCGGCAGAATAAACATATTCAGACTGGTACTCATATCCAGTTCCATCGCCTCTTTGGCAAACCAGAGGATTTCCCCGTTGGTCAAATCGGTATCCATATTGCGCAGTACAATCTCCGCCAACTTGGGCAATTTTGTTACGGTAGACGGCGAGGCTAACTGCTTGGCGACTGCCTGGATAAACAGCTGCTGCGCTTTTACGCGGCCTAAATCCCCTTCGGCATAACCACTGCGGTAACGCACAAAGCCAATGGCTTGCGCGCCGTTTAAGGTCTGTTCTCCTTTATTGATATGAATGTGCAAGTCCTGATAAGGGTCATCATAATTCATATTACGGGGCACATCAATGGTAACACCGCCGATAGCGTCAATAATTTCTTCAAAGGCACTCAGGTTTACTACCACATAATTATCGACTTCAAATCCCAGCAGATAGGACACTTCTTTTTTCAGATTGTCAATATTGCCTTTGCCATTTTTGGCGCCGATTGAATAAGCGGCATTGATTTTTTTCACAGAACGGGTTACATTGGACATGGTATCGCGGGGAATGCTCATAACATTGGCCCGATTATTGATACTATCCAGCGACATGACCAGAATGGTATCGGTGTTCAACCCCACTTTATCAGTACCGACAACCAATACGTTGTAGATGCCGTCCTCCCGTTCTTCCTGCTGCTCGTTGTCACCCAGCGGCAGATTGTCCAATGATGGCGGCTTGATAGACATGCCTGCCATGGCCAATCCGCCGGCAATTAAAATCACAAAAACGCAAAGAATAGTTAATATTGCTTTTTTGCGAACTTTTCTCTTCTTTTTTGGTTGTTTTGTATGTTTTTCCGTCCGGCTATAGCCGGATGTATCCTTCTCAGTACTCAACGGCAAACGCTCCTTTTGCACAGTATTATTGATTAAGCATACCACTTTTTTCGGCAAAGCTCAATAAAGTTCCTGTTTTTTAGACGCTTATTGTACTAAAAAAGTTCTCAGCTCGGCAAGATAACTTTCCCTGTTCAAACGCAAGCGCTCCAACAAAACAGTATCCACAGGCGCTACAATTTGTTCCAGCAGGTCAACGACATCTTCTGCTGACAAATTAATCGCATCTTTGCCTTGTAAAGCCTGCGCCAACTGGTCTGCCATGTTTCCCAGCATTTCCAAGGTAATGGGACGGTCTATAGCCAGCAAGGTCAGCCAATTTGCCGCCTTCACCTGAATTTCATTACTCACGTACAGGGCATAGTAATGCCCATCCTTTTCGTGCAGCAATACCGCTCGCAACAATTGCTGCACATCAACAGGCTGCAAATTCTGCCCGCTGTAGTGTTCAATCATATATTGCATGGCGACAGCCATCAGCGTTTGCGCCTTTTGCACATCCTCCTGTTCAATCACCTTAAACATACGGTAGATGGGCTCCATCAGCTTTGCTTCCCGATACCGCAGCACCTGCTCGTCCATCGGCTATTTTCGCTCCTTCATAACTTCAATCTCACGAATAAAGGTCTCTACATCATCAAACTCTTTGTATACTGAAGCAAAACGCACATAAGCCACCTCGTCCAGCTCCAGCAAACGATGCATGATATGTTCCCCGATTTCGCTGGTTGGCACTTCTGCATACTGCCCTTTCAAATCCCGCTCTACATCAAGCACCAGCCGCTGCAACTGTTCAATCCCGACAGGACGTTTTTCACAGGCCTTTGCCAGCCCTTTCAAGAGCTTGGAGCCATCGAACAGTTCACGCCGTCCGCTTTTTTTGATTACCACCAGCGGCTTATCTTCTACTTTTTCATACGTGACGAACCGTTTGCCGCATTGGATACATTCCCGTCTGCGGCGAATTGCAGTTTCTTCCTCGATCCATCTTGTGTCTAACACCTTACTATCACTGTGACAAACTGGACATTGCATAATATTCTGCCTCCTTCTGCGAAAAGACCTGTTTTCTTCATTTTGTTGCTAAATTTCGTATGACAGCAGAAAACAGCTCCAACTGAGATGTTTATTTTGTCGTACTGCCAAATCCGCCATTGCGGACTGCCGTTGCAGCATCATCTTCGGTAATGCCAAAAGGCATAAAAATGCCTTGCATAAAGCCTTGTCCGGCTTCTATCGTTAAGGTTTTGCCTTCTTTACCGTCATTGGTCAGCTTGGCAAAAATATGGCCTTCGTTATCAGAAAAATAATAATCGCTGTCAATGATGCCAACTGTATTATTTAACTGCAAGCGATACTTAAAGCCCAAACCGCTGCGCGGATAGCATTGCAGAACCCAACCTTCCGCAATCTCCGCCCGAATGCCTGTAGGGATTTTGATGGTTTCTCCAGGAGCCAAAGAAAATGTAACAGGACTAAAAAAATCATACCCTGCAGAACCGGCTGTAGCCCGTACCGGCAGTTTCAATGCGTCATATAAGACCCGATCGGCAGACTTTCCAAAGGTATCCTGCCAGCTTACCGCAAATTGTTCAAAACTCACTTTATAAAACTTTGCTACCTTTTGCATTGTACACCCCTATTTTATCGAAAAATAAATTTTAATCAGCAACTTGCTGTCCTTTTCTGCTGCCAAACCTTTTTATACATTGCCTGCAGCATTGTAAAATGGTTTTTTCTTATTCTAACACATTTCCGAGTGCAGGTATATAGATTACCGCAAAAAAGAGCTGCCACATAAAGAAAATTATTTTATCATGGCATGTGCTGCCGTCAAAATGCGCAGCAGCAAACCATCTTCCCATGATAAAACCATCTTCATGCACAGCTCGTTTCTTGCAATCTTGCATCATGTTTTGTCTAGAAGTTCGCTATTCGGACCACAATACAATCTGCCCCAGGCGCAGCGTTTCTTTTACATTAATAACCCGTTGATTGGAGCTGCCCCGCCAGTGCAATTTAACATCCAGCTTATCAATTTGAAATGGCCCGTCCACCAATACATCAATTTGCGCTACAAAGGGCAAATTTTTGATTTCATCCCATACAAAGCCGGTATACAGCCAAATGGTCTTTTGCGGATATTTCTCCTTTATTTCCTCAATTAACGCGCCCACAGTTCCTCTATTTTCCGGATGCAAGGGATCCCCGCCGCTAAAGGTAATGCCAGAAACATAATCCTTTTCCAATTCGGTCATCACTTCGTCATGGGCTTCTTCGTCAAAGGGCAAGCCGCCTTCAATATCCCAGGTGATTGGATTTTGACACTGCGGGCAATGATGGGTGCAGCCAGCCACCCACAGCACCACCCGCAAGCCATCGCCGTTCAGCATATCATCGTGGGTAATATTATGATAACGCATTACATGCTCTTCCTTTCCGAAATTTCTACCATTTTGGCGTCGTTCAGGCGGGTATCGCCTTTCACGCGGGAATAGGATAAATAACCGTTCATCCGTTCAATTTTGGTTAAGTTTTTGCTGCCGCATTTGGGGCAAACATCCATTTCCAGCTCTTGATGACCGCAATCGTCGCAATAAGCCAGAGAGAGATTAACGCCTTCATAGAAGCCCATTTCCATAGCGCGGCGCACCAGGGTTTTCAGCGCTTCAATATTATAGTCAATAGGATACTTCACATATTGAATTTTGCCGCCGTTGCATAAATTCCAGAACCGGTATTCCAAATCCTGTTTTTCAATGGGCGTAATATCCTCCGACACATGGCAATGGAAACTGTTGCTCACATAGGCGTGGTCGGATACGTTTTCTACGATGCCGAATTTAGCCCGGAACTGCTGCACCTGCAGCCCAGTCAGCGATTCAGCCGGCGTGCCGTAGATGGCATATAAATTGCCGTCCTCTTCTTTGAATTCATTGATTTTCTGATTGATATGCTCCAACACTTCTAAGGCAAAGGCGCCGTCTTCCACCAACGATTTTTTATTATACAGCTGCTGCAATTCGTTGAGCGCTGTAATGCCAAAGGACGCTGTCGCCGTTTTCAACAAAGGCTTAATTTTGTCGTGAATGCCCAGATGACCGCCGTAGAAGCCACCTTCACAATAGGCCAACGGATTGGTAGAAGCCCGCATTTCGCCCAAATAATCATAGGTGCGAATATGCAGCTTCCGAATGAGATTTAAATAATAATCCAGCACTTCGTAAAAATCGCGGCTTTCCTGACGGGCTTTGGCCAAAATCATTGGCAAATGCAGGCTGATGGCCCCAATATTAAAGCGACCCACAAAGACTGGCACATCCTCGTCATCGGCAGGCTTCATGCCGCCCCGTTCATACCATGGAGAAAGGAAGGCTCTGCAGCCCATAGGACTGACAATCTTACCATATTTTTTATACATACTGGCCACATAACCGTCGCCGGTCAAACTCAGCCAGTCGGGATACATGGTTTTACTGGAACATTTGATACCTGCTTCAAATACATCTTCACAGGGCATACCTGGTCCATGCAGATTTTTATCATACAAGAACACAATTTTCGGGAACAGCACCGGTTTTTTATAGCCCGCTTTGCCCTGCCCGCCAAGATGAACTTCAAACATCATAATGGACGCCATTTTGGCAAAACGACCTGTACCCGTGCCGGTAGTTACAGTAATGAACGGATAGTCGCCGCGGCTGGAGCCTACAGTGTTAAATTTATATTCCCAGCCCTGAAAGCCCTGACGGAATTCATATTCAATATTTTTTAAGGCTTCTTCTTCCGCCCGTTCCTGCGTTAAACCTAATTCCAAATATTTTTTCACATCTTTACTGTAGCTCAGCTCTGCATAAGGCTCTAAAATCAAATCCACGCTGGGAATGGTAAACCCGCCATACTGCTGGCTGGCTGCGCTCAGCACAATATCGCCAATGACATCAAAGGCCACGTTCAGGCTTTTTGGCTCATTGTACCACAGGTTGCCCATTTCAAAGCCGCCCTTTAAAACATGCTCCACATCAAACAGACAGCAGTTCATCGTATCGCGGCGGGCAGACATATCATGAATATAAATATAGCCCTCCCGGCAAGCCTGCAATTCTTCTGTTGTCAAGAAAAATTTCTGATACAGCTCTTTATTCAGTTGATTAAATATCAGGCTGCGCTTGGTAGATACCAAGGCGCTGTCGGTATTACTGTTTTCCTTATCGCCAATATACATGATGGACTGACTTTTTTTATAAACCTCGTCCAGCATATGCACAAAATCCTGCTTATAATTGCGGTAATCCCGATAGCTTTTGGCCACCAGCGGATTGGTGTTGTCCAATGCGCTTTCCACAATATTATGCATCTCGCTGATAGGTACCTCTTTGCTGGTTCGAGAGCGCACCTTTGCTTCAACAAAACCGGAAATAAAATTCAAATCTGATTCTGTAAATTCTACCATAGCCCGATAGGCAGATTTATTCACAGCTTTCGTCACCTTAGTAACATCAAAGGGCTCCCGCGTACCATCTTTTTTAATTACATAATATCCTTCCATGAAGCGCATCCTCCTCCATTGTAATCACTGCTTTCATCGCAATTACCGTTTATTTGATAGTTCCTTGCATATACTAAATATAGTACATATTTTTTGAAATTTACAAACTATGTAACTAGATGTAGTTTAATGTTTCTCTACTATAGCACATTTCCCTGCAAAATAAAAGTCTTTTCTTTTGCAAATCTATTTTCAGTTTTACCAATCTTTTTGCCATGCAGCAAAACTGCTTCCAAAAAGTACATGAAAAAAATCTGTTAACACCGGCGTTTTTCTTCCTGTCCACTGCAAAAATACATGACAGTTTTCCCGTTCATCGACGCTTGTTTTCTGCATAGAAAAAAAAATTTATAGTCAGCCGTTTTCATATTTCAATCTGTAAGTTACAGAAAAAGAAAGAAATTATCATACCATTCGTTTATAAGTTCTGCTGCAAATAAATCATATCACGCAATAAAACACCATCTTCATAAATCAAATGATTATATTGCAGAAAAAAATCTGGTATCCGGTGCGAGATATGAAATCCGCAAGCCTGATAAAAATTCAAAGTCGATGGTGTTTCTCCCGTCCCTACCTGCAGCACCGCACCGGGGCAAGCGTATCTCACACGAATCTGCTCTATCATAAATCTGCCATAACCCTGTCGCTGTAAATGGGGCACAACGGCCATATTTTTAATTTCCCACAGGTTTTCATCCTCACGGGTCACAACAATCACACCGCAAACAGTCTTCCCGTCATAGAGCACATATAAAGCGCCCTGTTCCAAATAAGCGTCAATCATGCTCTCCTGTTCATCTCCCAATAACAAGAGCGGCAAAAATCGCTTTTTGTTCTCGGCAATCAGTCTCAACTCCATAACAAGCACTCCTACCTTTTCATGCATCTTATTCTTAGAGCCTGATAAATTATTGCAGTGTCAAACAATTAACGGAATGACTCTTTCTAAATATATACCCCAAAAAATGCCTCTCACAAAACAAAAAGCTATGTCATTGTTTTTTATAACAACTACATAGCCTTTATCAGAATCAGAAATATCATCATTTCCACACAACACGCCGCAAGCACCAAAAAAGAGGCCTCACATCGGAAGGCCCCGTCAAACCCATACA